>DBCN01000037.1 GCA_002293065.1 Opitutia bacterium UBA957 | reverse complement strand
CCAAGGAACGTCGCCAGGCTTTGGCGATGATGGCGGCGATGGACGAAGGCATCGGCCAGCTGCGCGCGAAGCTCAAGGCGATGGGCCAGGAGAAGAATACCCTGATCTTCTTCATCGGCGATAACGGCGCGCCCTTGGGCAAGAACTGGGACGGCTCTCTCAACACGCCGCTCATCGGTGAGAAAGGCATGCTCACCGAAGGCAGCATCCGCACACCCTTCGTCGCCACATGGCCGGGCCAACTGCCTGCCGGGCAGGTCTTCGACAAGCCGGTCATCGCCCTCGACGTCGCCGCCACCGCCGTCGCACTCGCTGGACTCCCTGCGGACCCTGTGCTCGACGGCAAGGACCTCACCCCTTTCCTCTCTGGTAAGAATCAAGGCACGCCGCACGAACGCCTTTTCTGGCGCTGGGGCTCCCAGGCCGCGGTGCTGGAGCATCCATGGAAACTCGTCCGCCTCGGTGACCGCGAACAACTCCTCTTCGATGTCTCCCAGCCCGATGGCGAGAACGTGAAGAAGAATAGGCTCACCGCTCAGCCCGAGATCGCCGCCCGCCTGGCCAAAGCACTCAAGGACTGGAGCGAGACGCTGACGCCGCCCGGCCTGCCGACTTCATTCGACAGGCATCATGAGGGCCTCTTCGCTGAGCATGGTGTGATTCCACCCCTGCCCGTCGCCCCTAAGTCCAAGACAGAGTCTCCTGGCTCAACCCAAGGCTGGTTCGCCCGCAACGGCGCTATCGCCGCGAAGGACGGCGCCCTACTCATCACTAGCGATCCTAAGGCCGCCAAGAACGCCAAGCCCTTCCTCGCCAAGACCGGCCTCACTTTAAACGGGCCCGTGACGGCGATCATCAAAGCCGACGCCAAGGTTGCGACCGACGCCGCGCTCAGCTGGCGCACCAAGGACCAGCCCGACTTCCTGCCCGCCAACCTTGTCCGCTTCAGCATCCCCGCCGGTACCTCCGAGCAGACCATCGCCCTGCCCGTCGACGGCCAAGCCATCCACGTTCGCTTCAATCTCGACGACGCGGCCGAAGGCCTGCGCCTCCGCTCGATTGAGCTACGTCCCGCCAAAGGCACGCCGGATCGAAGTGATTTCAGCCGCTGATTCAAATGCGGTCATATAAATAATCTGTTAAGTCGGAGAGCGGGGAGTAGGGTTCGCTCATCCCCATGAACGTGCGCGTCCTCCTCGCCTTCTTCCTCGCTCCGCTCGCGGCACTCGCCGCGGATAAGACGAATGTGATCTTCATCCTCGCCGATGACCTAGGCGCGCATGATCTCGGCTGCTTCGGCAGCACGTTCTACGAGACCCCGAACATCGATCGCCTGGCCAAGCGCGGCACACGCTTCACGCAGGCCTACGCCGCCAGCCCGCTCTGCTCGCCCACGCGTTCGAGCATCCTGACCGGCCAATACCCCGCCCGCACCGGCATCACGGCGCCCGTCTGCCATCTGACGACGGTGCAGCTCGAGAAAAGCCTCGGCAAGAACGAGAACGGTAAAGTCCGCCTACTCGTCGCCGATAGCCTCACCCGCCTGAAGCCGGCATACTTCACGCTCGCCGAAGCGTTCAAGGAAGCCGGCTACGCCACCGCGCACTTCGGCAAGTGGCACCTCGGCCAAAACCTGAAAGCAGGAGACAGCTATGAACCGCGCGACCAAGGGTTCGACCTGGACTGGCCGCACACACCCAACGCTGCCGGCCCCAGTAACAGCTACCTCGCCCCGTGGAAGTTCATCAAAGACCCTGCCATCACGGACGAGGTCGGCGTGAACATCGAAGACCGCATGTCCAAGGAAGCCGCTAAGTATATCGCAGCCCATAAGGCTAAGCCGTTCTACCTGAACTACTGGGCCTTCTCGGTCCATGGCCCGTGGAACGCCCGGGCGGACTATGTCGAATACTTCAAGTCCAAGGCCGATCCGAAAAACCCACAGCACAACCCTCTCTACGCCGCGATGGTGAAGTCCCTCGACGACGGCGTTGGCCGACTTCTGCAGGCCGTCGACGATGCCGGCATCGCCGACAACACGATCATCGTGTTTTATTCTGACAACGGCGGCTTCGCCTACCCGCCCAGGAAGACCGACCCGGAAGGCTACGCCGACATCCCTGCCACCAGCAATCTGCCCCTCCGCAGCGGCAAGGCCTCGCTCTACGAAGGCGGTACCCGCGAGCCGTTTATCTTTACCTGGCCCGGCAAGGCCAAGGCCGGCGCCACCAGCGACATCCTCTTCCAGTCCGTCGATTTCTACCCGACACTGCTCTCGTTCGTCGGCCTCAAACCACGCGACGGCCTCAAGCTCGACGGCCACGACCAGTCGAAGGCCCTGCTCGGCGGCGATTCGCCTCGCGACCGTATCTTCTGCCACTTCCCGCACGGGAACGCCACGCGAGACTCCGTCATGGACGGTTTCTATGCCGGCACCTCCGTGCGCAAGGGCGACTGGAAGCTCCTCCGCTTCTACGCGCGCAATGAAGACGGATCGGATGACCTCGAACTCTACGACCTGAAGAACGACCTCGGCGAACGCCGTAACCTCGCCAAAGAGAAGCCTGAGCTCGTGCAGGAACTCAACGGA
>DBCN01000051.1:6269-9827 GCA_002293065.1 Opitutia bacterium UBA957 | reverse complement strand
GTCGCTGAAGAAGGAGAGGATGGATTCGGAGACTTCGACGCCGACGCCCGAGATGACGGACTCGTAGGACACGCCACCTTTCTTGCCGACCTTGGTGTGCAAGAGATCGCTGGGCTTGGCCGCCTCCAAGGCGACCATCGCTTTGAAGTGTCGGGCGAGGTCCTTGGCGGTCTGCATGCCGACGTTCGGGATGCCGAGGGCGTGGATGGCGCGCCAGAGTTCGCGCTGCTTGGCTTGCTCGAGCCCGGCCATCATGTTGTCGACTGACTTCTCCTTGAAACCTTCTAGCATCATCCATTCGCCGCGGTTCAGCTTCAACGCATCCACCGGGGCGTCCACCAGGCCGAGGTCGATGAGCTGCTCGGCCACCGCGTCACCGAGGCCATCGATGTCGAGGCACTGCTTGCAGGCGAAGTGGACCAGCCGGCGGATCTTCATGTCACGCGACGGGGCGCGTAGCTTGTAGGCGGCCTCGTCACCCACGCGCACGGCGTCGAGGCCAAGTTCCTTCAGCCGGGCTTCGAAGTTGAAGGGCTGGGAGTCGGCGGGGCGCTTCGCCAAGACCACGCTGAGGACCTGCGGGATGATTTCCCCCGCCTTCTGGATGCGGACCGTGTCGCCCTCGCGGATGTCCTTGCGGGCGATCTCATCGGCGTTGTGGAGCGTCGCGCGCGCGACGGTCGAGCCAGCGAGCAGGACGGGGTCGAGCTCCGCCACGGGTGTGATCGCCCCCGTGCGGCCGACCTGCATGCTGATGGAACGCAGGATCGTCTCCGCTTGGTCCGGCGGGAACTTGAAGGCCACCGCCCAATGCGGGAACTTGCTGGTCGTCCCGGCTCGGCGCTGGTCTTCGAGTCGATTGACCTTCACCACGGCCCCATCAGTCGGGAAGGGCAGGTCGCGGCGGAGGAGGTCGAGCTGCTGGATGGCCTGCCAGGCCGCATCGACGCCTTGTTGGACGGCGATATCGTCACGGATGGGGAAGCCCCAGTCGGCAAGTTTCTGTTTAAATTCCTTGAGCGATGCGAAGGCGTTGGTGGGCTCGCAGGCTCCGAGTCCGTAGCAGACGATGCTTAGCTGCCGGCGCTTCGCCTCTTCGGTGTCGAGCAGCTTGACTGTCCCGGCGGCAAGATTGCGTGGGTTGGCGTAGAGTTGTTCCCCATCGGCCTCACGTTCGCGGTTGAGCCGCTGGAACTCAGCCAGCTCCATGTAAATCTCACCGCGGACCTCGAGGAAGTCAGGCGCGCCTTGGAGCGTGCGCGGGATGGAGCGGATGAGCGAGACGTTGGCGGTGACATCATCGCCCCGCGCGCCGTTGCCGCGGGTGACGGCGCGGACGAAGCGTCCCTTCTCAAAGGTCAGGGAAACCGCGACGCCGTCGACCTTAGGTTCGACGATGAATTCGAGGCCCGAGCCACCGAGGGCCTTATAGAGACGTTCGCCGAAGGCCCTAAAGTCGGCCTCGTCGTACGTATTGTCCAGGGACAGCATCGGCGCCCGGTGGTCAGCCTGCTGGAATCCGTCGGACTTGTCGTCGCCGATGCCTAGGTCAGGGCCGGCCTCGTTCGGGAACTGGCGTTCCAGGTCAGCCAAGTGGTCGACCAGCTTATCGAACTCGAAGTCCGAGATTTCGGGGGCGTGCTTCTTGCGATACAACTCCTCGTGGCGCTGGATTTCCTGGCGCAGGCGGGTGATCTGTTCGCGGGGTGTTTCCGGCATGAAAGGACGCCCGAAGATAAGGCAAGGGGAGGGCAGAAAGCAAGGGGGGAGGGACAGCCCCATGTGCTGACCTAGGTGCAAGTGTGCAGATTAGCCTATCGCCGCTTGCCTCTGGTAGGGTTGGCACTGCGTGCCAACCTAGGATCTCGCGCGGAGACCAGGTGAATAAGGTGACATGGGGACGAGGGTGCGAAGCCACGCCCCTACCAGAAGTGGCAACCCTACCCAAGACACTAGGGCCGGCGGCTGTGCTGTCCCTGCCTTTCTGCCTTTGCTCTTCCGTACCTTTACGCCTAACAATCTCCCTATGGCCTTACCCCCGTTGCCGCCCGAGCTCCAAGCGCGTCGTGAATTCCTGCGCAAGGTCGCGCTCGGGGCGGCGTTGTTCGCCATGCCTGGTGCTTTTGCCGAAGCCCTCACGCGGACCCCGAAGCAGACCGAAGGGCCGTTCTACCCGGACAAACTTCCGCTCGATACCGACAACGACCTGATCGTCATGAACAACGGGATCACCCCGGCCGTTGGCGTGGTCACTTGGCTCAGCGGGCGGATCCTCGACGAAAAGGGTGAGCCCGTGCGCAATGCCCTCGTTGAGATTTGGCAGGCCGACAACAACGGCGCGTACATCCACACGAAGTCGGGCAATGCCTCAAAGCGCGACGGTAACTTCCAGGGCTTCGGACGTTTCCTCACGGGGTCGACGGGCGAATACCTCTTCCGCACGATCCGCCCGGTGCCCTATCAGCCGCGTGCCCCGCACATCCACTTGGCCGTACGCATTAAGGGCAAGAAGGAGCTCATCACCCAGTGTTATATTCAAGGTCACGAACTCAACGCGAACGACATGGTCTACAAGGCCATCAAGGACCCCAAGCAACGCGCGAACGTCACGCTCGGCTTCGATCCCTTGAAGGGCTCCAAGGCCGGCGAACTCGCCGCGCGTTGGGACGTCGTCCTCGGCTTCACGCCGGAAGGGTGAGTGGAGAGGCGATGGCGGAGTGAGGCGCGAAGAGGTAGGGGCAGCACCGCGTGCCGCCCTTGGTGCAAGTGTGCAGATTAGTCTATCGCCGCTTGCCTCTGGTAGGGTTGGCACTGCGTGCCAACCTAGGAACTCGCGCGGGGACCAGGTGAATAAGGTGACATGGGGACGAGGGGGCGAAGCCACGCCCCTACCACAAGAGGCAGCTAGGTTGGCACAAAGTGCCAACCCTACCCAAGGCAGGTAGGACAGCACGTGGTGCTGTCCCTACCTCGAGGCATAAAAAGCCCCTGATTGCTCAGGGGCTTTGCTTGGGCGCTAAGCGCTGCGCCTTACTTCGTGCCGTGGGCCTTGATGAAGTCGATGTTCGCCTTCACCTGCGGGACGCTGTCGTTCCAGTCGGCTTCGTGCTCGATCGAGATGTGGCCGTTGAAATTCTGCTTCTTGAGTTCTTCAAGGCAGCCCGCGGCGTCCACCACGCCCTTGCCCGCGACGACCACGGGGGAGTTGCCGAACTTTTCCTTATCCTTGAAGTGCACGCTGATGATGCGGCCATTGAGGATGCGGAGGCACTCGACGGACTTCAGGTTGGAAGTCGCCCAGTGGCCGATGTCGGCGCAAGCGCCCACGCGCTTGTCGCGGCTTTCGACGACGCCGAGGATGTAGAGGGGGTTCCAGACCTTGTACTTCGGGTTGCTCATCGAGCCGCCGTGTTCGTGGAAGGCGACCTTGATGTCGGTCTCGATGGCGGCCTTTTCCCAGGCGACGATCTGCTCGGTGGATTCGGTGCAGACGGCGTAGAGGCCCATCTTCTTGGCGAAGGCCATGATCTTGTTCACTTCCTCGGCGTTGTTGGCGCC
>DBCN01000051.1:0-6136 GCA_002293065.1 Opitutia bacterium UBA957 | reverse complement strand
ATCTGGCCCGGATAGAACTCGATCATGTTGCCGCCGGCTTCCTTGGTCTTGGCGATGGCTTCAAACGCCGAGAACCGGTTGAACGTGTAGGCTTGGCAACCGATGAACCAGCCATTCTGACGGAGTTCTTCCGGCAGCGGGTCGGCGTTGAGCTGGGCCACGAAGGCCAGGGCGAGGAGGGTGAGGAGACGCATGGGGATGAGGGGTTATGACAGAGAAAGACGAGGGGTGTTCCGTAGGTCAAGAACCTGCCGCCGGCGGGTTGTGAAAAGAGCCTTAATTTCCCCAAGATTGAGCATGTTCACCGAATTTTTACGTCGCTGGTTCCGCTGGCCGCCCCGCCGCCCGCTCACCGCTGATGAGGCATTGGGGCGTTGGGGCGAGGCGCAGGCGGCCCAGCATTACCGAGCGATAGGAGCGACGATTCTGGCCCAAAACTGGCGCCACGCCCGTGATGAACTCGATCTGGTGGTATTGGAGCGACAGGTCCTCGTCTTCGTGGAGGTCAAGACACGGACGACCGAAATGGGCGGGGCAGGGTATTATGCCGTCGATAATCGAAAGAAAAAGGCGCTCCGGCGGGCGGCTTACGGCTGGTTGAAGCAAATTGGCGGCGCCCCGCACCGCCGTTTCGACGTCGTGGAAGTTATGGTTTGCCACAGGGGCACCGTCCGCATCCTTCAGCACCGGGGCGTGACCCTTTTCGGGAAGCGCCGCCCTTGACTCCGATGTCCGAATCCGACCGTCATCCCTTCCTTTCCGGCCTCAGCAAGCACCGCGGCGCTCAGCCGACCTGCGTGGTCATCTTCGGCGCCTCCGGCGACTTGGCCGCCCGCAAGCTGCTGCCCGCCCTCTACAACCTGGCGGTCGATAGCCTCCTGCCTGCCGACTTCCACCTCATCGGTTTTGGCCGTAAGCCCATTCCCGACGCCGAGTTCCGCACCCAGGCCGCCGCCGACATCAAGAAGTTCTCCCGCCGCGAGTTCCGCTCCGACATCTGGAAGCGCGTCGAAGACAACACTTCCTACCAAGCCGGCGGTTACGACGACCCGACCGCCTTCGAAGCCTTGAAGGCCCAGATCGCCGCCGCCGAAAAGCGCGCCGGCCGTCCGCTGCAACTCGTCTTCTACGTCTCCACGCCTCCGTCCGTCTTCGAACCGATCCTCGAGAACCTCGGGCAGTCGGGTCTGGCCGCCCGCGGTCTCGGTACCGACCTCGAAAGCAAGGTCATCATCGAGAAGCCGTTCGGCAAGGACCTCGACTCCGCCGTCCACCTCAACGCCGTCGCCGCGCGCAATTTCCGCGAGTCGCAGATCTTCCGCATCGACCACTACTTGGGCAAGGAGACCGTCCAGGATCTGCTCGTCCTGCGTTTCGCCAACCCGATCTTCGAGCCCCTCTGGAACCGTCGCCACGTCGACCACGTCCAGATCACCGTCGCCGAAGAACTCGGCGTCGGTACGCGCGGTGGTTACTACGACAGCAGCGGCGCCACGCGCGACATGCTGCAGAACCACACGATGCAGCTCCTCGCGCTCGTCGCGATGGAACAGCCCCGCTCGCTCTCGGCCGAGCATATCCGCGACGAGAAGGTCAAGCTCCTCGAGTCGATCCAGCCCCTCCGCCTCGGTGCCAACGCTGACGCCGTCCGCGCGCAGTATGCCGAAGGCCTCTCGGGCGGCGAGAAAGTCCCTGGTTACCGCGCCGAGAAGGACATCCCGCAAGAATCCGCTACCGAAACCTTTTGCGCACTCCGTTTCTCGATCGAGAACACCCGCTGGTCCGGCGTCCCGTTCTACATGCGCTCCGGGAAGCGCCTCGCGCGGCGCGTCTCCGAGATCGCCATCCAGTTCAAGCAGCCCGAGTCCGGCCTCTTTGCCGGCGATGCCCGCTACGACCTCGCGCCGAACCGCCTCGTCATCCAGATTCAGCCCGACGAAGGCACGACCCTCGTCCTCAATTCAAAGGTCCCCGGCCTTGAGCCGCGCACGCAGCCTGTTCGCCTAAGCTTCCGTTACGCGACGACCTACGGTTCGAACACACCCGAAGCCTACGAGCGCCTCATCCTCGACGGCATCGTCGGTGACCGCACGCTCTTCATCCGCGGCGATGAGACGGAGGCCTCCTGGCGCCTTTTCACGCCGTTGCTCAAGAGCTGGCAGCAGCAGGGCCGCGAAGGCATGGAAGCTTACGCCTCCGGTTCCTGGGGCCCCGCCGGTGCCGATGCGCTCCTCGCCGCGCATGGCCACGCCTGGCGCAACGCCGGTCGCTAAGTCCCATGTCGCATCCCATCCTCGACGCGCTCCCGGGTTTCCCGATGAAGATCTCGGCGGCCCTGCCGGCGCTCGACAAGGCGTGGGCGGAGGAAGGCGAAGACGCCACGCGCGCTTCGCAGATGAACGTCATCTTGATGTTCGGGGCGAACGTCACCCCTGCGGACGCTTCCGCGCGTTTCGATGAAGCCATCCGCTTCGCGCAGCGCTACCCGTGCCGCTTGGTCGTCCTTGCGGCCCGTCCCGCGGCGGAAGCCGCCGCCGCCTTGGAAGCCAAGGTGAACGTCCTCTGCTTCTTTGACCCATCCCGCCGCGGTAAGCGTTGCTGCGAGGCCCTCATGCTCGCCTATGGTGCCCATACCGCTGAGCTCGAGTCCCTCGTCTCCACCTGGTTGGAAGGCGATTTGCCGACGAACCTTTGGGCCCATGGGGTGAGTGCGGAAGAATTCCGCCCGTGGCTCGGTTGGTCCGCTCGCTGCCGTCGGGTCGTCGCGGATCGCTCGATTGTCGGCGAGGCCTTCTTCGCCTTGCCGTTCAAGAACCCGCTTTCCATCCGCGACCTCTCCGTCGCGCGTTGCCTGCCGGTGCGCCAAGCGCTCGGACAGTTCCTCGCCGCGCATGCGCCGACGGACCTCGTCCGTGGCCTGCAGTCCGTCACGATTTCCCATGGTCCGGCCTTGAGCGGCGAAGCCGCGGGCTTGTTGACCTGGATGAAGGGCTGCCTCACGCACTGCGCGGGCCTGACCCGTGCGCACTTGGGCGCCGATTTCAAACTCTCCGCGAAGGTCCCGGACGGCGATAACCTCGATGCCGAATGGCTCTATGCGGATGGCTCGCGTTTCTCGTGGGAGCACGCCGACCGCGGCACGCAAGCGATCATCACCTTCACGCGCAGCCGGCAGCCGGCGCCCGTCACGCAACGCGTCGCCTTCATGGGCGCCGCCGAAGCGCTGTCCGAAGCGGTGTTCTTCTGAGAGTGTTTTTGCAGGTAGGGGCAGCACCGCGTGCTGCCCTAGTTGCATCGGGTAGGGTTGGCTAGGGGGTTGGACTGCGGGCTGCGCCCGGATGCCTAGAGGTAGGGTTGGCACTGCGTGCCAACCTAGCAGTTCGCCGTTGGGCGAACTCAGGGTAGGGGCAAGGCTTTGCCTTATGACGCAGCTAGGTGAGCACGCAGTGCTCACCCTACCCAAGGCATGGAGAAGTGCTGGGCTCGCGAGGGCAGGTGAGCGGAGTTACGGGAACTACCGGTAGGGGGTTGGGCGCCGGCGGCCCTAGGCGTAGCGTCCGACCTGCTATCATTATAATTATCGAAGATATTTTTTTCGATTTCCGATGGCGAGGGCCGGGCGCTTCCCCAAAGTCCCGCTCCCCCTGATGACGACTCCACGTCCAGTCCACCGCGCCCTTCGCCCATGATCCGGCAATTCGACGAGAACGGCGGTCGGCCCATACCGTTCGAAGAAGTACGTCACGGGCAGGTGCTGGATGAAGCCGATGAGGAAATCGTCGCGTATAATGAGAGTTACGCGATGAAGCTGCTCGGGGGAGTGACCGATTCATTCAACCAGGGCGATATCGCCGCCGGCGTCCGCAAAGCCAAGGAACTCGCCACTTGGCTGGAAGGCCAACCGATGTGGATGCATGCCGGCATCATGGCGGAGCTCCTGCACAAGGTCGCAACCCACGCCCCGCCGGCCGTTGGGCGTGGTTTGGCCCGCCGCGCCCTGTTGATTGCCCCGCGGGTCGGCAATTGGGCCCCGGCCGGGGCTCTCATCTATTTCTCGGCGGCCATTGTCCATCGACGATTGGGTAATGTCCTCGAAGTCCGGGCATGCTGCCGAGAGCTGCTTCGCCTCTGCCCCCGCGAGGGTTCACGCAACTTCTGGTACCTGCCGTATTTCTTGCAGAGCGAGCTCCTTGCCTTGGAGGGAAAAGAGGAGGAGGCCTGGCCGTTGGCCGAGAAAGCCCTCGCCCTCATCAGCCGGCATGGAGCCTTCGACGTCCGGCTTGGTTTGCAGGCCGTGCTTTGTTGCGCCCAACTGAACGAGTCATCAGGGCGCCTGAAGGCGGCGCATCGTTACTATCGTGAGTACCTCGATACTAAGTGCTACAGCTGGCTGAAACCTACGGTGACCATCAAACAAGCTTGGGATGGGTTCCATCGCACGAAGGAACCCGCCTTGCCGAAGTTCTAGGAGTTCGCCGTCGGGCCTGCATCGGGTAGGGACAGCACCACGTGCTGTCCTAGGTAATTATTGGTCTGTCGGCGAAATCAGATACGACGTAAATTACACGGCATGCCTTTCTTCGCGAGGAAGTCGCTCAACAACTGCCGCCCTAATTGGGTCGATGAAAACGACCCACTGTTCGTAACGATTTGCCATAAGGCCAGAGGGGTGCGGCATTTTGATAATCCCGAGGCATGGTCCGCCCTGATTGCTTCAGCCGAACGCTTGCGGCAAAATGGGAAGTGGACCCCAATTCTCATGTTGGCTATGCCCGACCACCTGCATGGCATCGTGAGGATTCCTCGAGGCATTACCTCCGTGCTTGGAGAGTTTAAGCGGGATTACTCATATCGGGTGACCACCCTTTGGCAGAAGGGTTCGTTTGATCACCGCTTGCGAACCTATGGACACTATTTGGAGAAGCGTGACTATATCTTGGCTAATCCTGTCCGGGCGGGTTTTGTTTTGGCGGGTGAGCAATGGCCGTATGTGAAGTGGTGGGATGTCCAAGGGTTCCCCCGTCCAGAGATCCTGGGCGAGGCCAGTTAGGACAGCACGTGGTGCTGTCCCTACCTACCTCAGAAAAGGCGGGGCGGTTTGCCTTTTGGCTTGGGACAGGCTTGGTGGCGCATGGCCACTGTCCGGCTCATCCTCGGCGACCAGCTGAACCCGACGCATCGTTGGTTCCAGCAGGTCGACCCTACCGTGGTCTATGTGCTCATGGAGGTCCGTTCCGAGACCGACTATGTTCCGCATCACGCCCAGAAGGTCATCGCCATCTTCGCTGGGATGCGGCGGCTGGCTGAACAACTGCGCGCTGCGGGCCATCGGGTCCGGGCTTTCCGGATCGGCGATGCGGATAACCGTCAGTCCTTCAGCGATAACCTGCGGAAGGTCTTCACCGAAGTCGGGGCGTCCCGCTTCGAGTATCAAGAGCCCGATGAATGGCGGGTCGATCAAGACTTGGCGGCCTTTGCCGCCGACTGTGGCCTGCCTTCAGCCGTGGTCTCGACGGAGCACTTCCTCGATGCCCGTGGCGGTGTGGCCGCCCATTTCCAGAAGGACGCGAAGCGCTGGTTGATGGAGTCCTATTACCGTAAGATGCGGGTGCGTACCCAGTTGCTGATGGACGCCGCGGGTACGCCGCTTGGTGGCGAGTGGAATTACGATGCGGAGAACCGCAAGCCGTGGAAGGGGACCCCTCCGCCGCCGGCCGCTTGGGATGTCAGCCATGACCACGGAGCACTCTGGGCCGAGATTCAGGCCGCCGGAGTGAAGACCTTTGGCGAACCCTCCGCGGCAGGGTTTCCTTGGCCGCGCGATCGCACCGAAGCCCTGGCGCAGCTGGACGCTTTCATCGAGCGAGGGCTTCCGAACTTCGGCGACTACGAGGATGCCATGCATACCACCTCGGATCGGCTGTTCCACTCGCGGTTATCCTTCGCACTCAACGTCAAGCTGCTCTCGCCGCTTGAAGTTGCGACCGCCGCCGCGGAGGCGCATCGCCGCGACCCGGTCCGTTACCCGCTTGCCGCCACGGAAGGCTTCGTTCGTCAAATCATCGGCTGGCGCGAATACATCCGCGGTGTCTATTGGGCCAAGATGCCCGGTTATGCCACGGCCAATGGCCTCGGC
>DBCN01000136.1:8602-13641 GCA_002293065.1 Opitutia bacterium UBA957 | reverse complement strand
TCCGTCACCTTCTCGCGCATGGTGAACGAGGGATCGAACTTGTCGTCCATGAAGGCGATGGCCATGGGCGGCGGCTTGAGCATGCGTCCCAAGATGTTCCGGGAGAGGAAAACCCCGCGGTGGATCGGCGAGGTCGACTTGGTGTAGGAGAAGGTGGCGAGGAGGTACGGATGCGTGAGGACGCCCGCCCGCTGCTCTGCGTCCATCTTCACCGGGCGGAAACCGTGGCCTGCCGGCAACGGCTGGCCATAGAACTTGGCCAAGCGTTCGTTCATGAGGATCGTGTCGCTCAGGAGGAGCTGGCGGTAGTCGGAGGCCTCCGACCAGACCACGCCCTCGGTGAAGAGATCCAAGGAGGTGCGCAGGTCCATCACGACGCCCGGGTCGAAACCGGGATAAGCGGCTTGGTCCTTGGCGATTTCCGCCCCTTCTTCGACGTGGAGCCAGTGGTGGAGGAAGTCGCGGAGCTTCGCCTTGGCGCGGGGATTCTTCTGCATGCGCTGCGCTTGGGCACGCACTTGCGCGGGCGTCTTGAGCGCACCCTTGGCCGCGGCCTGCAGGAGAGTTTCGTCAGGCAGGGAATCCCACAGCGCCAAAGCGAGGCGGGCCGCCACCGCGTAATCATCCTGCGGCCCGGTGGCGGGATAGAGGAAGTAAGGCGAAGAGAGCACGTGCAGGATCGCCCGCTTGGTCGCGACCTCCGGCGTGACCGCCGGCCCGAAGAGTTTCGTGAGGTCGGCCTGCTGTTCCGCGGTGAGCGGACGGCGATAAGCCAACTGGGCGAAGCGCCAGGTAAAGGCCTTGAGCTTCTCGGCCCGGTCGGGAGCCGTCGGCGTGGTGCCCGCGTATTCATGCAGGCGCGGAGCCAGCAACGCGGCGGCTTGGAGGCCTCCCTTGGCGACGGCCTCCGTCCACTCGCGGGAAACCGAGACACCGCGTTCATAGCCCATGCTCGCATCGTCGGGCGGCAGCGGCACGGAAACCACGTCCACGCTCGCGGAAACCACCGGGGAGAGGTTCTCAGCGGGAATGACGGTCCAAGCCCCACCCGGCGGACGCCACTCCAACTTGATGGAGGCGGTCTTATCCTTGTATTTGAAGAATTCGACCTTCAGCGGGTAGCTGCGCCCACCCAGGAGAAAGGCTTGGCCGTGGCCGCTGCGGAGCATGGCCGAACTGACCCATAGGTCGATGAGGGCGTTCTTTTCGGAGCCGTTGGCGGGCGCGTTGACGTACACGCGGACGCCGTTCGGGGTGGTGACCCGGAAATCGTACTCGCCGGTATCCGGGACCAGCAGCGAGCCCGTCCAGGTGATCTTGAACTGCTCATCCCGCGAGCCGACCGCCGGCGCCTTCGTGCCGAAATCGAAGTGGACGGCGGGGTCGACGCGTTCCAGGAATTTGGCTTCGTTCTTATTCGCGTTCGTCGAGTCGCCATCCTTGAGCCCCCGATAGACCCCCGCCAGACCACCGGCTACGCTCGTGGAATCACCGCGGCGAAAGGACCCGAGCAGATCCGTGACGCTTTCGCGGTACTGCCGTTCGGTGAGGTGCGCCAGCTCCAGGCGCGGGGGATTGTTGCGGGCGCGGGCTTCGGCCGAATAAAAGGCTTCGTGAATGTATTGCGCGGAGGCGAGGGCTTCGGCGGCGGACAGCGTGCCGGGGTCATCCTCGGGCATGTCCCGCGCGATGTATTTCGCGAGGAAGGCGACGGACTTCTCGCCGAGGAGCGGCTCGTCGGATTTCCCGGCGACGCCTTGCCCCATGGGTCCATGGCAACGGAGGCAGTCCTCGCGGTAGACGACTTCACCGGAACGGGGGGCCGCCAGGTTCTTCTTATAATAGCGCTGTCCCTGCCGAACGCCGACGGCGAGCAACCCGACGGCGCACAGGGCGCCGACAATCTTGAGAACGCGGGCAAGGGGCATGCAGGGGTAAGACCCTCAAGCCCATCGGTAAGTTCCCCTAAATCAAGCCCGCTTCACCGAAGCTAAACCAGCCTTTCCCCGCGGGATCAGCCTCGGGCCGGCCCATGACCACATGATCCACCAATTCCACCCCCACGACCCGGCCGGCCTCGACCAGCTGCCGGGTGACGCTACGGTCGGCCGCGCTTGGCGTGGGGTCACCGCTGGGGTGGTTGTGGACCACGATGGCCGCCGGGGCGCCATGCCGGAGGGCCTGCCGAAACACCTCCCGCGGATGCAGGAGCGCGCTCGTCGCCGTCCCTGAACTGACCTCATGCAGGGCGAGGAGCCGGTTGCGGCGGTTGAGGCAAAGGACCCAACATTTCTCCACGGCGAGTCCGGCCGCCAACGGCTCCATCCGCGCCCAGACCTTCATCGGGGCGTCCAACTTCTCGCCCGGGTCTTGCGCCCGTTCGCGAATCCGCCGGGCCAACTCCATCACCGCGGAAAGCTCCGCCGCCTTGGCCGGTCCCAGCCCACGCACGCGGGCGAAGTCGGCGGTTTCCCATGTCGCCATCGTCGCCAAGCTGCCGGCTTCATTCAAGAGCGCCTGCGATACCTGCTGCACCGGCGAGCCCTTCGTCCCGGCACCGATGAGCAAGGCGAAGAGTTCCTCATCCATCAAGGCCCGGGGGCCGAGCCGGGCCAATCTTTCACGCGGGCGATCTGCAGGCAACATGCCCGGAAACAAACCACCGCCGCGGACCACTCAAGCGTCCCTGCACCTCAGGGATTAACCCTTATGGTAATGGGCCAACGCCTTGCCGTAAGCGGGCGTGATTTCTTCGAGCGCCGATACGTTCATGCCCAAGTCCTTCAACAGGCCATCGCGCAGGCCGTAGATCCAGCCGTGGACTTGCACCTTCTGCCCGCGCGCCCAGGCGTCTTGGACGACCGTGGTGTGGCAGACGTTGTAGGCCTGTTCGATGACGTTCAGCTCGCAGAGGGTATCGACCTTGGCGGGTCCGAGGACGTTCTCCACCGCCATGACATGCTTATGATGGACGTCGCGGATGTGCCGGAGCCAGTTGTCGATGAGGCCGAGCTTGCGGCGCTCCAGGGAGGCCTGGACGCCGCCGCACCCGTAGTGCCCGCAGACAATGACGTGCTCGACCTGCAGGACATCCACGGCGTACTGCAGGACGGAGAGGCAATTGAGGTCGGTGTGGATGACGAGGTTCGCGACGTTGCGGTGCACGAAGAGCTCGCCGGGCAATAGTCCGACGACCTCATTCGCGGGCACGCGGCTGTCGGCGCACCCAATCCAAAGGAACCGCGGACTTTGCTGCTTCGAGAGGGTCTCGAAAAACTCGGGTCGCTTCCGCCGAATGTCCTCCGACCAGTTTTGGTTCTGGGTGAACAATTCTTTGATTTCGGGCATGACTGCGAAGGTGTTGAACAACGTAGCGTTGCAAGCCCATTGGGGATATTTATTGCTCGGGTATGCGCTGGCCCCTCCCCGCCGTCCTCGGCCTCGTCAGCCTGCTCCTCGCGGGCTGCGTACGGTCTTCACCTCCGACCGCCGTTTTCCGCTCGGAAACCGTCCTAAGCGATGGGTTCGGCCCAGAATGCCATGCGTCCAACCTGGTGAAGCTGCCCGACGGGTCCCTCGCCGCGGCTTGGTTCTCCGGCACCAAGGAGGGAGCCGATGATGTCGTCATCCGCTTCTCCCGCCAGCTCCCCGGCTCCCGGCAGTGGTCCCGCCCGACGACGATCGCCGCCCACCCCGGCGTGCCTTGCTGGAATCCGGTGCTCTTCGTGGGCGCCGATGGCTCCCTGACGATCTTCTACAAAGCGGCGAAACGCATCCCCGACTGGGAAGGTTGGTTCCGGCAATCGGCGGATGGCGGCCTGCGCTGGTCGGCCGCGCAACGGCTCCCCAAGGGCTACCTCGGCCCCATCCGTTGCCATGGCCTCGCCCGGCCCGATGGCTCGGTGCTCTTCGGCAGCAGCACCGAAGCGGCGACCGGCACGAAGCCGTGGCGCGTCCACTTCGAACGCTGCACCCAACCGGGAGACTGGTCGATCGCCGCGGCCTGGAGTCGCCACACCCCCGCCGACGACACCCCGCCGCTGAACGCGATCCAGCCGGCCTTGCTCGACGACGGAGCCGGCCGACTCGTCGCCTATGCCCGGACGCGGGAAGGGGTCGTGGCCCGGACCGAATCGGCCGACGACGGGCGGTCGTGGTCTCCGCTTCGCCCCGCGCACCCACGCCAAGCGAATCCCAATTCGGGGCTCGAGGCCTTGCGGCTGCCCTCTGGTCAAGCGATGCTCGTCCTCAATCCCGGCCGGAATCGTCTGCACCTCGACGCCGTCCTGCTCGCGGCGGACGAACCGGCTTGGACAACCTTGGTGCGCGTCGATGCGGTCGCCAAAGGGGAAGTCTCCTACCCGTCGGCCTTGCTCGACACCGAAGACGGCGTGCCGGTGCTACGCGTCAGCTACACGCGCAATCGCCGCGAAATCGTCCTCCGGACGTTCACCCTCGACGGCGGGGCTCGCTAGCCACGGATTGCCTCGGAGCGAGCCTGCGGCTTTGCTGGCGGCATGGATGCCATCGCCCCTCGCACGTTGCTGCAGACCGTCGCGTTGCTCACGCTCTCGAACCTGTTCATGACCTTCGCCTGGTACGGCCACCTGCGCACCATGCAGGCCAGCGCTTGGTGGGTCGCCGCCTTGGTGAGCTGGGGCATCGCGCTCCTGGAGTACCTCATCATGGTGCCCGCCAACCGCCTCGGCCACACCGGGGGGCTCTCGGTGGCGCAATTGAAGGTTATCCAAGAATGCATTACGCTGCTGGTCTTTGTGCCTTTTCTGGTCCTTTTCCTGGGCGAAAAGTGGAAATGGGACTATTTATGGGCGTTTTTCTGCATCCTCGGCGCGGTCTTCTTCGTCTTCCGCCCCGACAAGGGTTGAAACCTCCCGCCAGGCGTGGTGTTGTATCTGTATCATGAACCTCCTCGTCCTCGCCCTGCTCGCCGCCGCGACCAACACGCAGCCCGCCAACAACGGCGGCAACGCGCCGACGACGAAGAATACGGCTTCCAAGCCGAGCGTGAAATCCAAGCC
>DBCN01000136.1:0-8487 GCA_002293065.1 Opitutia bacterium UBA957 | reverse complement strand
GCCGGCAGCCCGGCGTCGATCGTCGGCAACTCCGTCGATGCCGCCACGCAGATCGCCAACGAAGCCGCCAAGGCGGCCATGGAGGAAATCAAGCGCCTCCAAGGCATCGGTGGCGATGCGCCCGCCCCCTCTCCCGCCACCGGCAAGCTCGTCGAAGCCGGCGTCGCCGGCACCGCCGCCGCGGCCAAGGAAGTCAGCAAGGCCAAGAAGAAGCCGGCCCCCGAAGAAGCCGCCCCCGAAGCCGAGTCGGTCGTCGAGAAAAAGAAGAAGCCCGCCGCGCCGGAAGCCGCCCCGAAGGACGGCAAGGTCTTCGGCGTGAAGGTCGAAGGCGCACCGCAAAAGCAGTAAGCCGCCCGCGCGCCTGCCCCCAACCCCGGCCCGCCGGGGTTTTTGTTTGGGTCGGCGCTTCCCTGCAACCAATGGGCCCGCACGGTGTTTTATGAGAACACTCCTATGCGTTCCTCCCTGCTTGCCCTCCTCCTCGTCACTGGCTTGGCCTTCGCGGCCGACGCCCCCGCAACCGGGCCCGTCCCGGCCGTCGATCCGGCGGCGCCGGCTCCCTCGATCGACCCGACCAAGGTCACGCCGCCGGTAACCGCTCCGGCCACCGCCCCGGCTGAACCTGAAAAGAAGAAGAAAAAGAAGAAGGGCGAAGAAGCTCCGGCCGCTCCCGTCACGGCTCCGACCGCACCGGCTCCTTCGATCGACCCGACCAAGGTCACGCCGCCGGTAACCGCTCCGGCCACCGCCCCGGCGGAAACCGAAAAGAAGAAGAAGAAAGGCGAGAAGACCGAAAAGCCCGAGAAGAAGAAAAAGAAGAAGGGTGAAGAAGCTCCGGCGGCCGACCCGGCCGCTCCCGCCACGAAGTAATTCGTTCGCCGCCTTCACCCAACAAACCCGGTCTCCCCACGGAGCCCGGGTTTTTTGTGCCTACTCGAAATAACAACGGCGAATTTCCACGATGTCCGGGCGGGCCGCCAACCGCTCCAAGACCAGGCGCCAATCTTTCTGCTGCGTGTTGCCGAGGCACAAGGCCTGCCCATCCCGACGACCGATGCGGCCACGCGCGACCAAGGAAACCTTCACGCTGGGGTCGAGGCGCTTGACCTCTTCCAAGACGCGCGGATCCGCGGGCACGCAGAACTCGTAATCGATCGACACCAGCCCACCCGCCGGGCCGCTCAAGCCATCCGCCCGGATGCCGTCCAACGGAAAACGGATCTTGGCGGAGGTCGGCGCGGGCACGCTCGCACAAGCGACCAACCCAACCGTGAGCAGGCCGAGCAGGAGGCGGGGGGCACTCATCACGGCGCGGGCTTAGTCGACCAGGATCTCGCGCGGACTCGAGCCATTCTCGGGTCCGACGTAGCCCTTGTCGTGCAGGATGTCCATGATGCGGGCCGCCCGGTTATAGCCGAGTTTGAGGCGACGCTGCAGCATCGAGACCGAGGCGCGGCGGCTCTCCTTGATGATGGCCCAGCTCTGCGCGACCAGCGGGTCTTCGCCATCCTCGCCGCCTTCGCCGCCACCTTCGCCGCCTTCGGCGGCTTCCTGGATGGCTTCGACGACGTCTTGGGCGAACTCCGGCTTGCCGTTCTTCTCGCAAAGGTGCTCCACGATGGCGGCGACTTCCTGCTCACCGACGAAGGCGCCCTGCACGCGGTTCAGCGTGGCGCTGCCGGGCGGAACGAAGAGCATGTCGCCACGCCCCACCAGGGTCTCGGCGCCGCCGCGATCCAAGATGGTGCGCGAGTCGATCTGCGAGGAGACCTTGAAGCCGATGCGGGTCGGGAGGTTGGCCTTGATCAGGCCCGTGATGACGTCGGTCGACGGCCGCTGCGTCGCCAGGACGAGGTGAATGCCGGCGGCGCGGGCGAGCTGGGCGATGCGCGCCACCGAGGTCTCGATGTCCTGCGCCGCGACCATCATCAAGTCGGCCATTTCATCGATGATGCAGACGATGTAGGGGAGCTTCTCGGTCGGGATGCGGACGCCGTCGTCGATGACGGCCTCGGCGGCCTCGCGCGCGGCGGCCTGCTCTTCCGGGCTGAGGATGAGTTCCTCCTGCTTCGGCAAGCCGGCTTCCTTGGCGAGCTTGGCGTTGAAGCCGGTGATGTTCTTCACGCCGCACTTGGCGAAGACCTTGTAGCGGCGCTGCATCTCGGCGATGAGCCACTTGAGGGCCGAAGGCACGCGCTTGGGGTCCGTCTCGACCGGGATCAGGAGGTGCGGGAGCTGATTGAAGATCTGCAGCTCGACGACCTTGGGGTCGACCATGATGAAACGCAGGTCCTGCGGGGTGCAGCGATAGAGCAGCGAGACGATGATCGCGTTGATGCAGACGGACTTGCCTTGGCCCGTGGCGCCGGCGATCAGCGCATGCGGCATCTTGGCGAGGTCCTGGATGACGGGCTTGTTCGTGACGCTGTCCACGCCGAGCACGACGGGGAGCTCCATGGCGGTCTCCGCCCAGGCCTTGGACTCGATGATCTCGCGGAGGAGGACGTCCTTGCGGTTGCGGTTCGGGATCTCGATGCCGACGGTGCCCTTGCCCGGAACGGGGGCGAGGATACGCACGGCCTCGGCTTCGAGGTTCATCGCGATGTTGTTCGAAAGGTTCGCGATCTTCTCCACGCGCACGCCGGGCGCGGGCTTGATCTCATAACGCGTGATCGAGGGGCCTTGCTGGATGCCGACGTCGACGCCGTTGGTGGGGTCGACCGGCACGCACTCGACCTTGAACTGCTTGAGCGTCTCGATGAGGTCCTGGGCGCGCTTGCGGAAATCCTCCGCGGGTCCGCTCGCGCCCGCCTTGGGCTCGTTCAGGAGATTGATGGAGGGGAACAGGTATTCGCCGCGCTTCTTGAGCTGCTGGGAGGCCTTCGCGCGCTCGATCTCCTCGGGCTTCACGATGAGGACCTTGCCCGAGCCCGCGGGTTCGATGGGCTTGACGGGGGTGCGTGGCTTGGTCGTCGCGGCCTTAGGCGCCTCGACATCTTCATCGTCGATCTCCTCGTCGGCTGCTTCGTCCGCAGGTTTCTCCTCCTTCAGCGGAGTGATCGTGACGTTCTCGGGCTTCACGGTTTCGGGACCCTTGGCGGCGACCTCCTCACGCGGTGCCGGCTCGATGTCGGCATCGTCGTCGATGGGCAGGTCTTCGAGCTTCACCATCGGCTTGGCCGCCGCGGACGGCATCGCGGTGACTTCGGCGCCCGCGATCTCGTGCTGCTTGCGGCGCAACTCGGCCGCCTGTTGCTGCTTGCGCTGGAGCTCCACGGCGGCGCGGGCCGCGGCGGCCTTACGCTCGGCATTCCAAGCCCCCACGCCATCACGCATCTCGGAGATCCAAGCGTTCAGGGTGGCCTTGGGGTCGTCCGCCAAGGCGCCCAGGAGGCAGAAGCCGTAGGGAAACACGAGGATCCAGGTGCCGTACTCGCCGAGGATCGGCTCGCAGAGCTTGAGGTAGATGAAGCCGCCGAGCACGCCGCCCGGTCCTTTGGGATCGAAGGTACCTGAGGCATCGGCCCCGAGCCACAGCGTCAACATCGGCGCCCCGAAGAGCACGCAGGCGGACATCAAGGCGACCTTCGTCGGCCACAGGGTATGCGCCCGGTTGTTCAGCGCGAACCAGGCCGCGGCGAAGAGGAAGGCCGGAACGAAGAAGGCGCCGTACCCGAAGAGGCAGAACAGGCTCACCGCCAGCGTCGCCCCAAACGCGCCGCAGGGGTTGGAGGTGGGGGTCGCGTCCGACTGCGCGGGCAGGCTGAAGGTCGTCTCGAGCCAGGCGGGCACCAGGTTCACGTCGGTCGAGGAATGGAAGACCAAGGCGATCGCGAAGAAGGTCGCGAGCAGGCCGAGGATGACGGCGAGGATGGGGCGGCTTTCGCTGGCGGGCGTGGCCAGCGTGGTGGTGCGCTTACGGGCAGGGGCGGGCATGAAAAGTTATTCGCTGAAGAGGTTGCCCTGCGACGTCACGTCGGTCCGGGGCGCCGAGGGATCGGCGTGGATGTGGCGCGGGGGACGGGTCACGCGGGCCGCGAGGGCGCGGGTGCGTTCCTGGGCCAAGCGCTCGACCATGCCGGTCAAGGCGTGGCGGATCCACTTCGGGGTGAAGGCGGCGTGACCGTAGTCGCACGGGCCGTAGCCATGCACGCGACCCGCCTGCAGGAGCGCGTCGTTCTGCGCGAATTCCGCTTCGTTCGTCGGCACGTAGACGGCGAAGGCCTTGCCGCCGTTCTTCCGCAGCAACGAGAAGACCGGGACGTCGCTGGGGCCGTCGGCGACGTAGATCATGTTCTCGAAGGGCACGCGCCGGTCTTCGGCCTGGACGACGGCGTTGACGTCGATCTCCGGGTTCTTGTTCGAGCCCTTGTTGATCTCGAACAGGAAGCGGGTCTTGATGGTGTTGTCGACCATCGCGGCGACTTGCGTGATTTCCGTCGGCAGCTCGAGCGCAAGCTCGTCTTGCTTGTTGAAGTGCGGCGGCAGCGGATGCTCCAGGAATTCGCAGCCGTAGATGCCGTCGCAATGCGGGGCGAGCGCGGTGCCGCGGATCATCTCCGCGAGGCCGGTACTGATGACGTAATGCTCCAAGGTGACCTCGACGTTATGCTTGCGACCCAATTCACGGACGAACTCCTTGAGCGCCGGGAAAAATTCGGGGAGGCCCGGACAGAGCTCGATCTCGCCGCCGAGCGCGCGGAGTTGGCGGTTCGTGAGGCCTTTCATGGCGCCCGACTTCACGTAGCTGAGCAGGTGGTTGAGGTAGACGGAGTCCTTCGACGTGCGGATGCCTTTGCGGGCATACAAGGCCGGCAACTGGTTGGTTTCCTTCCAGAATTGCTCTTCATCGACGCCGAAGGCGCGGAAGAGCGGGGTCTGCATGTACCCGGGACAAAGGGTCTTATCAAAGTCCCAGACACAGGAGAGGACGTGGCTGCCGCGCAGGGCGGGTTCCTTGGTCTGCATGCTAAATCGGAAGAGGGTGAAAGGTCGGGCTTGCGGGGAGAGTCCCCAAGCATCCATTAACTAACGGAGGCAGCCCCGCTGTCCAAGCCCGATTCCCGTTCCACCCACCATGGCCGAAGCCCCCCTCAGACCCGACCTTTCCGGCCTCCGCCGTCGCCTTGCCGAGCTGGAAGGGCTCATGGCCGACCCCGCCACGTTCGGGGATAGCCGCCGGGCCGCCGCCTTGGGCGCGGAACTGCGTTTCACGGGCAAGGCGGTCAAGGCCGACGACCTGCTGACGGGCCTGGAAAAAGAGCTGGCCGAAGCCCTCGCCCTCGCCGGCGAAGCCGACCCCGAGATGCGGCGCATGGCCGATGACGAAGCCCGCCGCCTGACGCCGCTGATCGAGGTGGCCCGCGACCAGCTGATCAAGGCGATCGTCCCGCCCAACCCCGACGATTCCCGCAATGCGATGGTGGAAATCCGCGCCGGCACGGGGGGCGAAGAGGCCTCCTTGTTCGCTTCCGAACTGCTCCGGGCCTACACGCGCTTCGCCGAACGCAAGGGCTGGAAATGCGAGTTGATGTCCTTGTCCCACTCCGACCTCGGCGGGGTCCGCGAAGCGGTCCTGCTCATCGAGGGCGAAGGGGCCACCGCCCTCCTCCGCCACGAGGCCGGGGTCCACCGCGTCCAGCGCGTCCCGGCCACCGAGGCCTCCGGCCGCGTCCATACGTCGGCCGCCACCGTGGCCGTGCTCGCCGAAGCCGAAGAGGCCGAAGTGGTCCTCAAGCCCGAAGACCTCGACATGTCCGTGGCCCGCGCTTCCGGCGCCGGCGGCCAGCACGTCAATAAGACGGAATCCGCCGTCCAAATCATCCACAAGCCCACCGGGCTGATGGTCTACTGCGCCGACGAGCGCTCGCAGCTGCGCAACCGCCAGAAGGCCCTCCGCGTGCTGCGTTCCCGCCTGCTCGACCTCACCCGCGCCAAGGAACGCGAGGTCCGCGCCGATGCCCGCAAGAACATGATCGGGTCGGGCGACCGCTCGGAACGCATCCGCACCTATAATTTCCCGCAAAACCGCATCACCGACCACCGCATCGACCTCACGGTCCACGGGATCGAGCAGATCCTCGAAGGGGACCTCGACGAACTGGTGAACGCGCTCTACGACGCCGACCTGCGCTCGCGCGCCGAGGCGATCACTCGGACTTCAGCGTAAAGGCGGCTTCGGTCTCGGAGACGCGGAAGAGGCCTTTGGCGCCATCGCCGTCATCGAGGCGATCGTCCACGACGAGCAAGATTCGCTGCGAACTGGCGTCCGGCGTGGAGGGGGTGAACACCACGGCGGGGATACCTTTGCCCGCAGGGCTGTCCGGCGTGAAGCTCCAGCTGCCATTAACGGGGGCTTTATCCAAGGCGGGTTGGACGACCTTGGTGAAACCGAAGGCGGCCAGGTCCGCCGGGGGGACGCGGAAATCGAACTTGGCCGGCCAAGCGCCTTTCTCGAGGCGGTATTGGATGAGCGGCGCCCGGGCTTCGCGATAGACGTGGGTCATGCCGTCCGCCTGAAAATGGTCGCGCAAAACGAAGCCGAAGGCGATGAGGAGGCCAAGGGTCACGCCACCGATCGCCCACATCATGGCGTGGTACCAGAGGGGCGACGCAGGGGCCAAGAGGATTTGGGGGACTTTGTTTTCGGAGTCGGCCATGGAAAGGGGTTCGGACCATCTTTGCGGGGTTCGGACTCGGTTCAAGCCCGGAGCGTTTTGTTTCTTGGATAGGCCGCGGTTTCCGCCTTCGATGCCGCCCCATGGATTCCGCCTTCCTCGAACGCTTCGCCGGCGTCGGCCGCCTCTACGGGCTGGCGGGCCTGGAACGGCTGTCGCGCAGCGGATTCCTGATCGTGGGGCTGGGCGGCGTCGGCTCCTGGACGGCGGAGGCCCTCGCCCGCTCCGGCGTCGGCCACCTGGCGCTGGTCGACGGCGATGCGGTCTGTATTTCCAATACGAATCGACAGCTCCACGCGATCGCCGGCGCCGAGGGCCAAGCCAAGACCGAAGCGGTCGCGGCCCGCGTGCGGGCGATCAATCCAGGCATCCAAACAACCCTCCACACGCGCTTCCTGTCGCGCTTCAACCCGCATGAGGTCCTGACGGGCTTCGAGGGCGTGGTGATCGACGCGATGGATGCGCTGTCGCCGAAATGCGGGCTGATCGCGGAGGCGGTGAACCGGAAGCTGCGCGTGGTCACGGTCGGCGGCTGCGCCGGGCGTCTCGATGGCACGCGGCTCAAGGTGACCGACCTCCGCGATTCGCGCGATGACCCGCTGATGATGCTGGTCCGCAAGCGGCTGCGGCAGAACTTCGATTTCCCGCGCGGCAAGGCCCCGTTCGGCGTGTCGTGCGTGTGGTCCGATGAACCGTTCACGCAGCCGACCGACTGCGCGGGCCTCCCGGGCGGCGAGATCCCCGAGGGCGAAGACCTGCACCCGAACTGCGAATGGGGCTACGGAACGGCCTCCCACGTGGCCGGCGCCTTCGGCCTCGCCGCCGCGGGTGAAGCGCTCCGACTCGCGTTATTGCCCAAGGAATAAGCGGGTGAAGTTGACGCCCGTGAGCTCCGCCGCTTGCTCCACCGCCAGCCCGCGGGTCCGCGCGAGTTCTTCCAGGTTGCGCAGGAGATTCGCCGGATGGTTCTGCTCCACGCCCGCTGCATCGGGTGGGAGTTCATGCCTGCGAAACTCGGGCGCGGGACATAACGCCGGGGCATCGGTCTCGACGAGGATCCGGTCCGAAGGGATCGCCGCCGCGAACTGTCCACGGAGGTCGGCCTTGGTCGCACGGAGGTGATGCGCACTGAAAGAGAAATAAGACCCGAGACGGACGAGCTCCGGCACGAGGTCAACGGGGCCGTTCCAACTATGCAGGAGGAAGCCACGCCGCGGCACAGGCGTGGCTCGCAAGATATCCATGAGCGGTCCGATCGCACGCACGCAATGAATGGTGAGCGGTCGGTCGAGTTCGACGGCCAAGGCGAGCTGGATGCGGAAGGCGGCTTCCTGGGCGACGGGGTCATGGCCTTCGACCCACCGGTCTAAACCCATCTCACCGACCGAGGCCTGCGGGTTCGCGAGCAAGATGGCCCTAAGCTGCGACTCCCAACCCACGGGCGCGGTGGGGACATCCCAAGGGTGTAGGCCAAAGGCGGGAAGGTTGCGGGCATCGCGGGCCGCGAGTGCGGCGACATCGGGCCAATCGACCGGCGCGCTGCCGTTGACGACCGCATAGCCGACGCCTTCCCGCCGGGCGAGTTCGACCGCGGCATACGGGACTTCCGCGAACTGATAGTGGCAATGGGCGTCGTGAACAAGCATCCGGGCGAAAGGCCAAGCTATCGGCCAAGACAAGGGCCACAACGCCGAATCGGCGTGCGTTGTCCTTGCCCTCTTGGCCCGCCCTCGCCTATCTCCGTGGCAGGATGAAAACGCCGCCCTTGCCCAAGGAAGCCTTGATGACCGTGACCGGCCTGCCCTTCCCG
>DBCN01000088.1:2555-7411 GCA_002293065.1 Opitutia bacterium UBA957 | reverse complement strand
GCCATGGGGCGACTTAGGGGTTAGGCGACCGGCGGCTCAGCGAAGAGACGACGATACGCGGCCGTGACCATCAGGGCTTGCAGCGGAAGGGTCGCGAAGATGCCGATGAAACAAGCGATGAAACCGAGTTGTGAAACGAGGTTGGCCACGAAGAGGAGGAGAAAGGCCCAGCCCCAATGCGCAGTGACGGCCTGGCGACTCATCTCCAAGCACTCCCAGAAGGTGCCGCGACGGTCCGCCAGGAGGCTCCACGACCAGCTCCATGCAATCGCCAGGTAATAACCCGGCAGGAAGCACATCAGGAAGCCGACCACCAAGAAGGGGAGCATGACGACCAACATCAGCCACGAGGAACCGAACTGCTCAAAGCCGCTGAAAAGGTCCTCCATACCGGCAGGCTGTCCATTCAAGGCCTTCTCGCAGAAGCGACTCAGGCCGATGGTGAGAGGCGGAATGGTGATCAGGAAGCAGCAGAGGAACGCATACACCACGTGGACCAGGACGATGTTCCAGAAATCACGCTTCAGCGCCTCGAAGGCCTGGGTCAGACATGCCCCGACATCGAAGGGGTTCTGCGCAGTCCGGGCCCGCTGGACGCGACCGAGTTGCTCGGGATTGAGGGTGGCGAAAAGTCCCATGGGAAACGGCGGTCGGGTGGCTTAGAACTTCACCGTCGGAGCGGCCTTCTCGGCTTCGTTCTCGATCTTGAAGAACTCGGCCGGCAGGAACCCAAAGGCGTTCGCGACGAAGACGTTCGGGAAGACTTCGCGGGAGGTGTTGTACTCGAGGACGGAGTCGTTGAAGGCCTGGCGAGAGAAGGCGATGCGGTTCTCGGTCGAAGCGAGTTCTTCCATGAGGGTACGCATGGTGGCGTCGGCCTTGAGTTCGGGGTAGTTCTCGGAGACGACCATGAGCTTACCAAGGGCGCCGCTCAGGCCGGACTCAGCCTGCGCAAGGTCGCGCATGGCGGCCGGGTCGGTCGGGTTACCGGCAAAACGGACGTTGGCCTGCGTGGCCTTGGCACGGGCTTCGATGACCGCGGTCAGCGTGCCGCTTTCATGGGCCATGTAACCCTTGGCGGTTTCGACGAGGTTTGGGATGAGGTCGTGGCGACGCTTCAGCTGCACATCCACCTGGGCGAAGGCGTTCTTGAAGCGGTTCCGCAACCCGACGAGGGTGTTGTAGATGCCGACCAGGAAGAAGCCGACGAAAACGAGGACGGCGAGTAAGACGAGGAGCGCGATGACGAGGGGACCCATAGTGCGGTTAACCTACCCCCTCCCCCGTCCGCCGCAAGTCCGACCGCAGAGTGGAGTATTATAAATAGACACTTCCTTTCCAGAAAACCCACCCTTCTCCCCGAATTTAAGCGAGTTCGGAGAGCTTCCGGCAGACTTCGTCGATCAGGAAGGCCGGGGTCGAGGCACCCGCGGTCACACCGACGACGCCGTACCGGCCCAAGGCGCCGAAATCGAGCTCGGCCGCGGTCTCGACGTGGTAACAGGGCATGCCCTGGATTTCGACGAGCTTGGCCAACTTGACGGTGTTCGCGGAATGGCGTCCACCGATCACGACGATGGCCTGGCAGCCTTGCCGCTGGAGGTCGCCGATATCCGCCTGGCGATCCTTGGTGGCGCCACAGATGGTATCGAAGATGAGCGTCGCCGGGAAACGGGCCTTCAGTCGCGCCGCAAGTTTCTCGAACTCGTCCGTGAACATGGTCGACTGCGAGACCATGCAGACTTTGTCGCCCAGTTCCGGCAAGGCATCGATGTCCGCCGCGCCGGAGATGACGTGCCCCTGACCTTCGGCGTAACCGAGGAGGCCGATGACTTCCGGGTGCTTGGGGTCGCCGAAGATGACCGTCCGGAAGCCTTTCTTGGCATGCATCCGGACTTTGCCGGCGATGATGCCGACGTCGGGACAGGTGGCGTCGCGGAACTCCATGCCCAGCGACTTGAGGTACTCTCGGCGTTCCGGCGAAATGCCATGCGCACGCACCACCATGACGGCGTTCGCATCGGTGGCGCGGTTCACGTCCAGCTTCGCTTCGCTGGTGTAGTCGCCGACTTCGCGGATGCCCTCGCCGGTCAGGACCTCCATCATCTGGCGGTTGTGGATCAGCGGGCCATCCGTATAAACGGGGTGGCGGCCTTTCTGAGCATACTCGCGCGCGATATCGATGGCGCGCTCAACGCCCCAACAGAAACCCGCGGATTTGGCTCGGATGACCTTCACGGCTCCCACGGTGGCGGGAAGCCGGCGTGGTTCAAGCAAAGTCGAGCGAAGGCCTACTTGGCCGGGACGCCCCAGACTTCGGCTTCGACGTAATCGTTCGAGGGGCCGGCGGAATTACCCTTGGAATGGAAGCGGACATAGCGACCTTTGACGGCCGCCACGGGGATCACGCGGCCTTCGTTGGACTCGTAATAACAGTAGTCCTTGCCCTTACCGAAACCAAGCTCGTCGGTGGCGTCGTTGTTATAGACGGTGGTGACGTCCTTCTTGAACTCGGGGTCATCGGAGATCTGGATGACGACGCTGAAGTAAACGCGGCGCTCACGGTGGAAATGCCACACGGCCAGGGCATGGATGACCGAAGCCGAGGGAAGCTCGACCTGCACCCAGTGATGGCCACGCGGGAGTTCCACTTCGAAGCCTTCTTCCCCACCCTTGTCACCGTCGGTGACATACGAGAAGTCGCCGGCGGCGGCTTCCTTCGCGCTCGAGGTCACCGGCGCGCCTTTCGCCAGATTCACGGCTTTCGCCGGGACCTTCGGGAGGACGCGCGGGGTCTTGGAGACGGGCTCCAAGTTGTCGATCTTCATGGGCTTGGGGGTGCCGAGGGCGACGGACTTCGGCAGGACAAGCGGCAAGGTCTTCTCTTCGGCGACGAGCGCGAAGGGCAAAACGAACAGGCCAAGGGCAAGGGTCTTCAGGGACATGGGATTAAGACAAGCGATTCTGCCTAAAGTTTCAAGCCCGCGGGGCATCTAGGGTCCTTACCCGGCGATGCTTGAGGGGGAAACGGAGCGTGACGGTGGTGCCGACGTTCGGGGTGCTCTGGATATCAACCGTGCCGCCATGGGCCCGCAGGATGCGCAAGAGGATTAACATGCCCAACCCGCCCCCCGAGGCCTTGGTGGTGTAATAGGCATCAAAGACGCGGGTGAGCTTATCGGCGGGGATGCCGACGCCCGTGTCCTTGACCGAAAGCACGACCCACTCGTCGTCCGCTTCGAGGTGGATGAAGATCTCGCCGCCCCGATCCATGGCTTCGAGGGCGTTCTTCATGACGTTGAAGAGGGCCTGCTTGACCTGATTGCGGTCCGCCATGATCAGCGGGATGTCGTTCGCGACGTCGACCGCGACGCGGATGCCCAACTGACCACACTGATCCTTCAGAAGGTTCATGGTCTCCGCGACGACGGTGACGAGGTCGGCGTCCACCAGATCGGGCGGGGCATGCCGCACGGCGCCGAGGAAGTCGCGCACGATGCCATCGAGGCGCGTGATTTCGGAACGGCAGACTTGCGCGGCGTTGCGGACCTTCTCCGCGGCCGGGCTGTCCCCGAGCTTCTCGGCTTCGCGCTGCAGGAGCTGCAGGTGAATGCCGATCGCGTTCAACGGATTCCCGACTTCATGCGCCACGCCGGCGGCGAGGGCGACGATGGAGTCGATGCGCTCGCTTTCGACGCGATCTTCGGTCTGCACACGCTCCGCCGTGATGTCGCTCAGGACGGCGACGCGACGCGCGCGCTCCGCATCCTGCGAACCGCCGACGTGGGCTAGGTGCAGACGCAGGACGCGGGCTTCCGGATAACGGACTTCGACCTCGCGGGTCAGGGCCTCGACCGCCACAGGCATGTCCAAGGCCTTGGCGATGTCCGGCGAGACACGGCGCAACTCCGACCCGTTCACGGCTTCTTCGCTGACGCCCAAGAGGCGCACGGCAGCGGTGTTCGCATACTCGATCGAGCCGTCATGCGAGAGGACGATGACGCCTTCCCGGAGGGTGTCCAAGACGGTCTCCATGAGGTCGCGCTCACGCTCCAAGCGACGGGCGAGGATGGCGAGGTTCTGCGCATCGAGCTCATCGATGCGCCCCAAGACGCGGTCCAACGGTCTGAAACGACGGCGCGACATGGTCAGCGGGCCGGCGCGGCGAGGCGCGCGGCCAGGGTGGCGATGAGCTGCTGCGCGACGACGGCCTTGGTCGCCGGGCCGAGGGCCTGACGGAACCCATCGCGGCCCAGCAAAATGAGGCGGTTCAAGTCGCTGCCGAACGCGCCATCGGGCCCGGCCACGGAATTAGCGGCCACGAGGTCGATGCCCTTGCGGTCCAGCTTGGCGAGGGCGTTGGCTTCGACGTTCTCGGTCTCGGCCGCAAAACCGACGAGGAGCTGATCCGGCCGGCGCCGCTGCGCCAAGGTGGCCAAGATGTCCGGGACGGGCTCGAACTCGACGGTGAGGCCAGCGCCATCCTTCTTGAGCTTCTGCGGGTGCATGACCTTGGGGCGCCAATCGCTGACGGCCGCGGTCATGATGAGCACGTCGCAAGGGCCGAAGAGGGCATCCGTCTGCCGGAGCATCTCGTCCGCGGTGACGACCGGATAGAGCATCACGCCTGCTGGCTCGGGCAAGGCCACCGGACCCGAAACCAGGTCCACCGTCCAGCCCGCCGCCTTCGCCGCCGCAGCGATGGCAAAACCCATCTTCCCCGTGGAGGGGTTGCTGACGAACCGTACCGGATCGAAGAACTCACGGGTCGGTCCAGCGGTGATGAGACAACGGATAGCCAAGGGCGTAAAGGGGAGACGACTACTTTGACCAAACCCCCCGCTGAAAACAAGGGG
>DBCN01000088.1:882-2407 GCA_002293065.1 Opitutia bacterium UBA957 | reverse complement strand
TTGGCACTGCGTGCCAACCTAGCATGCCTCCTTGCTTCGGGTAGGGTCGGCACTGCGTGCCGACCTAGTTGTCTCTAGGATAGCACGCAGTGCTATCCCTACCTGCATCAACCTTTGCACCTTTGCACAGGCCTCCGGCCGATTTGCACTTTTGCACCGTCCCGCCCCCTCGTCCCCTCGCGGCCTTGAGCCGCGCCGTCTCAGAAACGCAGGCGACTCAGTCGGACGGACGACTTCACCCGGGTTCGGCCCGTGCCGTCGCGCACTTGCAGGGAAACCAAGGGGTCGGCCGCCGACCAATCCACTTCGACGAGACCGAAATGGTGCTCGCGACAGGCCTCGCCCAGCCGATTCCGATTGGGCTCGACGCTATCCCACTCGGTGTTGATGCCGCTGGCGGTGAGGTCGTAAAGCGGGTAGCAAACGGGGGACTTGAGCACGGAAATCTCCCCCCAGTGCACGTCGCCCGAAAGAAAGACGACCCCGTTGGCGCGAGTCGAAGCGATGAGCTGGACCATCTTCTCCACTTCGTTCGGGAAATTCGTCCAAGACTCATAGCCATTATATTCGTGGGCGAACTGGATGCTCGATGCGATCAGGCGCAGGTCGGCCGGCTGTCGCAGCTGCTCCTCCAGCCAAGCCCATTGCTCCGCACCGAGGAACGTGTTCCCCGGTGAGGCGTCGGGACGATAATCGTTTTTATAGGAGAGCACGGTATGCTTCACCAACGGCGAACGGAAGGTCCGGGTATCCAAGACGATGAGCTGCAAGGTGCGCTTGCTTGCGGGATCGGTGAAACGATAACTCGTATAGATGCCCGGACGTTGGCGACGGGCGGTCTCGGCAGGCTCGCCCCAAAAGCGCAGGAAGACCTCCTTGGAGGCCTCTTTCTTGGGATACTCGCGCCCACTGTCGTTCACGCCATAGTCATGGTCGTCCCAGGTCGCGACCATGGGCACTTCCGCACGCAAGGCCGCGAAATCCGGCTGTTGCCCCAGGCGCGCATACTTCGCCGCCAGCACGTCCATGTCGTAGGTGTCACCGTAGATGTTGTCGCCCAACCAGACAAAGAGCTCGGGCTGAAACTCGCGTACCGTGCGCAAGACCGGCATGGGTCGGTCCTGCTTCATGCACGAGCCCAAAGCGATGCGGGAGATCAGGGGATTGACCGCCGGCGCCGCCAAGGGTGCCGCCTTCACCGCAGGCGAAGCGAGCGGCCGGGCCTCTTGCGCGACCAAGGGCGCAAACGTTGCCGCGAACGCACAAAGCATGTACCATGTAAGCCTTAGTTTCATGCGAGTTTCATCTGGAAAGCGGGCTCTCATGGCAACGAAAAGCCACCGCCAGCCTCAGGTAGGGGCGCGACTGCGTCGCATCCGTTCGCCTACCAACATCCCGGTCCCCGGTTCCCCTTTGCCTCCCGTCTCTATGGTAGGGTCGGCACTGCGTGCCGACCTAGTTGCCGTCTTGCCTCGGGTAGGGTCGGCACTGCGTACCGACCTAGTTGCCTCTAGGATAGCACGCA
>DBCN01000088.1:0-867 GCA_002293065.1 Opitutia bacterium UBA957 | reverse complement strand
CCCTACCTGTAGCAACCTTTGCACCTTTCCACAGGCCGTAGGCCGATTTGCACCTTTGCACCTTTTTAAAGCCGCTCCCCGGTCCCCCTTTTCACTCCCTTTTCATCCTACACCATTGCACTGCCTTAGTGTTTCATTACGACTTCCCCACCCCATGAAGACCCCTGCATCCCTCCTGCTGCTGGCCTGCTGCGGCCTGCTGTTCGCCGCCGAACCGGCCGCCCCTAAACCGAAGGCCACCGAGCCCAAGGCCAAGCCTGCCGAGCCGGCAGCCTTCCTCACCGTCGAGGCGGCCGGTGCCGACTTCCTGCTGCAGGGAGAATTCGCGGTCAAGGGACTTGGCGCCAACGTCATCGCCCTCGGGGCCGATAAATTCCGCTTGGTGATTTTCCAAGGCGGCCTGCCCGGCGCCGGCTGGGATGGTTCCGCGAAGACCGAAATGGAAGGCACCAAGGACGGCGGCCAAGTGACCTTCACCTCCAAGAAAGGCGACGCAAGCGCGACCGTTACCATCGTCATCGCAGGGGTGGCCAACGGCGTCCTGACCCTGACCCTCCCCGGCAGCCAACCGGTCACGCTGCATCGCCTGATCCGCCGCAGCCCGACCGAGGGCCTCGCCGCTCCGACCGGCGCGAAGATCCTCTTCGACGGCAAGAACGCCGACGCGTGGAAGAACGGCAAGGTCGACGAACGCGGCTTCCTGCGCTGTGGCACGACTTCCAAGGAATTGTTCAAAGACTACACGCTGCACCTGGAATTCCTGCTGCCGTTCAAACCCGCCGCCCGTGGTCAAGGCCGCGCCAACAGCGGCGTCTACCACCAGGACCGCTACGAGGTCCAGGTGCTCGATAGCTTCGGCCTCAAGGG
>DBCN01000063.1:70338-70970 GCA_002293065.1 Opitutia bacterium UBA957 | reverse complement strand
GCCAAGACTTCGGCCTTTTGCAACGTGTAGGGCGTATGGTGGACTTGGCCCCGCAGGAGGCGCCCGTTCTTTTCCGTGAAGAAGTTGTAGCGCTCGGCGAGGAAGAAATCGAGCGTCCCGGGTTCGGCGACGGCGGGCGGGCCAGCCGGCTGCCAAGCATAGTGGGCGTTGGCGGTGGTGCCGGCACGTCGGCAGTCGAGGGTGAAGCCTTGGCCGTCGGCCTGGTGACGCATCCGCGCGTGCTGGTAGTTGAGCGCGAACTGGGCGCGCGCGATCTTCACCGCGGGCCAGCGGTCGCAATCGAGGGAGAAGAAGAACACCCCGGGCTCGCCGTCCGCAGCGCGTACGTAGACGCGCACGTTGAGCTCGTTGAAAAAGGAGAGCCACGGCAGCGGGGGCAAGCCGGCCGGGCGGACCGCGTTCATCTTGAACCCCACCACGCCGAGGTAGGTCGCGCCCTCGAAGCAGTCGACCGTCAGCCCGCGCGGGAGCCGCCGTTGGACCTCCGCCGGGTCGACGCGCCAGTGGAAGAAAAAGAGGTCATCCCAGCGTTGGTGCATCACCGCCCGACGGCCCGGGTGCTGCCGGGCGGCGAGGAGTCGTTGGGTGGCCTGATCCACGCCGCACTGTCG
>DBCN01000063.1:66150-70297 GCA_002293065.1 Opitutia bacterium UBA957 | reverse complement strand
CGGGGCGGTCAAGCGAGCCGCTTATTTCGCCGCTTGGAACGCCGGCTGGGATAGGTCCACTTGATACAGCACTTGATTGTAATCCCAGCGCGGGGTCGGCTGCTGGTTGTTCGTGAAGGTCGTCACATAGGTGCCTTCAAAGTGAATCACCGGAGAGTCGGCGCGGAAGGCCTCGGGGTGCAGGACCGGATTGTAGAATGTGTAGTTGTCGTGCGTCGCCACCTTGCGCGCGCCCGTCCAAGGCCCGGTCGGGCTCGGGGCCGTCGCCAGCCAGATTTCGCCGAGGAAGGACGTGTCCCCGCCTTTTTGCGTGAACAGCAGGAGCCAGCGCCGGCTCCAGGGGTGCCAGGCGAGGTCGCCGCCGTGGGCTTCGACTTTTTTGCCCTCGGGCGTGAGGATCGCGCGGTCGGGCGTCAGGTTCTCCCAGGTCCGCGGGTCTTGCCACGCCTCGTAGGTGGCGGGGCAGCGCAGCGTCGGGAAAGGGTTGCAGAAAAGCAGCCAAGCCTTGCCCGTGGCGTCGGTCCACGGGAGCGCGTGGCCATCGGGCACCGGAGGCGCCTGCGGTTGTTCGGCGGATTTCGTCCAGAACGTCCGGAGCGGCTTGAATTGGAGCGCGGTGGCATCCCATTCGACGAGGTCCCAACGGTAGGCCTCCATGTTGCCGCGGACCTTGACCGCGGAGGCGACGAGGTGTTCATGGCCTTGGGCGTCTTTGAGCGTCGCGGCACCCCAGACCCAGGTCGGTCCGTCGCCGGGCACGTCCGCCACGCCGCGGGCCCGGCCTTGTGGATTCAGGAAGTAATCGAAACGCACTTTGAGCGGTGGGCGCGCGGGTGGGGTGAAGTCGGTGGTCGTCGCCGCGGACACGTTGAAGATTCCCAGCGGGTAATGGGCGAGGTTGGTGTCGCCCCAGAACCAGAACTGTTTCCCGTTGAAGCGCGCGTTGACGATGCTGTCGCAGCCCTGCACGGGTCCATCGCGCCAGTCGAGATGCTCGCCGAGCTTATGGCTTTCCGCGAAGAGCCCGCTCCCCGTGAGCCGTCCGAGCCGCTGGGCCAAGATGCGGCGTTCCACCGTGACCGTGAGTTTCTTGCCGGGCTCCGGCCGCAAGCGGACGCCTTTGTAGCCGAAGCCATCCGCCTGCACCCCGTAGCCGTGCCCGCTCACCGTGAACCAAGTCTCCTGGCCCATCAACTCGGGCAGGTCGAAGGCGATCAACCCCGCGTTGTCCGAGACGAAGCGAACGCCATGCACCGTGCGGAGCTCGACGCCGGGCACCGGCCAGCCGGAGCCTTTCTCGACGACCTCGAGGCGGCAGGGCGCGGCGGCCACCGGCGACAGGCTCAGCAGCCAGCAGGCGAGTAGGGCGAGGGTGGTGCGCATGGGTCGACTCTCCGCTGGAACGCCGGGGCCTTCAAGCGCTCCTTGGTGATCAGGGACCGAGGTTCGAGAAGCTGTACCGTCCGCCCGAAAGCTTGCCCTCGAATGTGTATCCGCCTGCCTGGACCCTGAGGATTCCCTGCTTCCAGCCCAAGGATACGGGCGAGCCGGACCCCGCCCAAAGGTCGGCGTGCGTTTGCCAGTCATGGATCTGACCATCGCGGAAGACCACCAGGCTTGCGTCGGTCGTCAGCTTCACGCCGACGCGGGTGCCGTCGGTGGCCTGGAAATGGGCTTCGCCTTGCGCTAGTCGGGAGAGGTCGAGGCGCGGTTTCGCCAGCACGGCTTTCCGGAAAGCCGCGAAGTCCCCGTAGGTCTCCGGCTCGCCCACTTCCATGGCGAAGCCGCCGGGGCCGTCGCCGGCTTCCGCCCGCCAGACCTGATCCTCCGGGAAGGGTTTCTTGCCGCCGCAGACCTTGGCCGTCGCTGCCGCGTCGTGGCCACGCGGCCGGGCATCGATCCAGTGCAGCGCCAGCCAGGTCTGCGGCAGCTGGATGAACGTCACGCCGGGAGCGTCCGTAATCGGGGCGTTCTTCGGCAGGAAGAAGTAGAAGCTGGTGCGCGGGCGGGCATTGAGCCAGATGACCGCGCCGTTCCGCTGGGCGAGCCGGTCGCCGCCATTGGTCGCGCTGGCGTGGCTGTGGTTGAATTCCAGCGAAGTGAAGGGGATCAAGGTATCGACGCCGCGTCGCGGGTTCTCCGCCAGCAGCCGGAAGCCGTTGAGGTTCATCCCAGGCGGGTCGAGGTGTCCCTGCGGCAGCGTCCCGACCTGCGTGTGGTGCCCGAACCAGGTGGTCTCGTGGTAGGTGGGGACGGTTTCGCCGCCGGGCTTGGTCCAGCCATCGTAGCTCGGCTTGCTGGCCAGCACCTCGACCGGCCGAGGGAATTCCTTGCGGGCCAGGGCGACCACCGCGGCGGGCGGGCGGTAGGCGCTCGTCGCCAGGTGCACGAAGTCACGGTAGGGCTTCGCGGCCGGCTGTGGCCAGTCGCCGAAGTAGTGCCAGAATTCACCGCTGGCGCCATCGTGCGGCCCGATGTTGCCGTAGTCGCGGAGGTTCGGACCAGCCCAGGCCCCGCGATAATACTTCACGGCCGCCGCCGTGCAGGTCCAGTCGAGATGCGCCTTCGCCAGCAGCTTCACCTCGGGGTCTTGGGCGAAGTCGTAGAGCTGCAGGTAGGCGGTGAGCCCGTGGCTGAGGTAGTTGGCGCTGTCCCATTCCCCCATGCCCGTCTGGTAAAGCGCCGTGACGTAGGCGCGCAGCCGTTCCTTGTACAGTTCCGCCGTCATCCGGTTGCCGGTCTCCTCGGCCATCAGGTAGACGGCGACTTCGCGCATCGCCCGGAGGTTATCCGTTGAGCGCACGTCCACCCAGGAGTTGTGGTATTCCGGCGTCCACCCCTCGCCCGGCTTGGACCGTTGGGCCGGCGGCTTCCAGAACGGGTTGGGGCGGCGCAGCGGGTCGATCTCGGTCCAGAGCTTCGCCGAGTCAAACATGCGCTGGCGGTACGCTGGCTCCAGGTATTGCCCGAAGAAGAAGTATTTCCGGACCTGGCCGCGGATGGTGAAGGAAGGGTACCAGTCCACCCCCATGGTCAACTGCTTGCTCCACGCGGCGTCGTCGTCCTGCTGCAGGTACCGGAGGGCCTCCTTGCGCTGGCCTTTCAGGAAGCCGATGAAGGCCTGGGGGTAGCTGGCCTTCTCGTTCTCGAAGTAAGTGCCGCCGTATTTGCCGGGTTGGATGTCGCTGGCCTGGAGGCTGGCGTTGACGCGATCGGCGAAGCCTTTTTCCCAGGCCGCTGGCCAGACGTTGCGGAACGGCGGAGCCACCGGCAGGGCATGGATCCGGATGCGTCCTTGCGCATCGGTGGTCACCCGCTCGTCGGTGGCCGGAGGGGACGGGGTGGCCGCCCGGCAGAGCGGGACGGCGGCGGATAGCCAGGCGCAGGTCAACAGCAGGGCGGTGGGGTTCATGCCGCCGTTGAAGTTGGCCATGCCGCCCTCCCGGGCAAGGGTTTTGCCGCTCCGGTCTCCGCGGGCTTTTCGCTTGGAGCGGTCCGTGAACAGGCTTAACCCTTTGCCCATGCTCTCCGATGCGCGCCAAGCCGAGTTGCTGAAGTTTGCCGAAGCCTTGGCGGACGTCGCCCGCTCGGTGCTCATCCCGGCGCACGCCGACCCGGAGACGCGTCTCGAAATCAAGCCCGACGGCTCGCCCGTGACTTGGGCGGACAAGGAGGCCGAGCGCCTGATGCGCCAGCTCATCACGAAGGCGTACCCGACGCACGGTATCTTGGGCGAAGAGTTCGGCCCGCAGAACGTCGACGCCGAGTTCTGTTGGGTGCTCGATCCCATCGACGGCACGAAGTCCTTCCTCTCCCGCGTCCCGCTTTACGTCACGCTCATCGGCCTGCGTCACGAAGGTCAGCCGCTGTTGGGTCTCATCGATCAGCCCATCCTCGACGAGCGCATCGTGGGCGACGGCCGGACCGCCCGGCTGAACGGCAAGACCGTCCGCGCCGCGGAAGTCGCGCTGAAGGACGCCGTCGTCGTCTCGACCGACTTCGATAACGTGCGCCGCCTCCATAAGCGGGCCCGCTGGAACCGCCTCGCGGACTCCGTCGCGCACACGCGGACTTGGGGGGACGGTTATGGGCATCTCCTCGTCGCGAGCGGTCGCGCCCACGTGGTCGCCGACCCGGTCATGAACCC
>DBCN01000063.1:65906-66042 GCA_002293065.1 Opitutia bacterium UBA957 | reverse complement strand
AGCTGCACGCCCAGGTGTTGGCGACCCTCAACGACTAACGCTTCTTCGCGAGGCGGATCTGCAGCGAGCGCCCGTGCGCATCGAGGCTTTCCATGCCCGCGAAGGCGGCGACCACGCCGGCGGCCTTCGCCAAGGA
>DBCN01000063.1:65447-65802 GCA_002293065.1 Opitutia bacterium UBA957 | reverse complement strand
CCCGCCGTGAAGTCGCCGAGGACCGTCGGCGTCTCATGGCCGAGGAGGAGGGCGCCCGCGGTCGTGATGGCGGCGGAGAGCTTGGCTTCCTCGCGCTTCGCGACCATGAGTTCGAGGTGTTCGGGGGCGACGAGGTTGGCGACGCGCGCGGCTTCGGAAATCTTGCGGACGAGGATCACGCAGGTCATCTTCTCCAGCGCCTTCGTGATCTTCGCGCCATGCGATAAGGTGAGCGCTTGGGCGTGGGCCGACGCGAGGCAACGTTCGGCGAAGGCCGCTTGGTCGCAGACGAGGTAGAGCTTTTCCTTGCCGCTGCCGTGTTCGGCCTGCGCGCAGAGGTCGGCGCCGACGAAGA
>DBCN01000063.1:56066-65360 GCA_002293065.1 Opitutia bacterium UBA957 | reverse complement strand
ACGTAGGCATTGCCGGGGCCGAAGACCTTGTCGACGGCAGGGATGGATTTCGTCCCGAGCGCGAGGGCGGCGATGGCTTGGACGCCACCGACGGCGTAGACTTCCTTGATGCCGCAGAGGTAAAGCGCCGCCAGGATGTCGGGGTTGATCTGCCCATCGGGGCCGGGCGGCGTGCAGGCGCAGAGCTCGGGCACGCCCGCGACCTTCGCCGGGAGCGCGGTCATCAGGACCGTCGAAACGAGCGGGACTTGGCCGCCGGGAATGTAGAGGCCGCAGCGACGGATGGCATGGTGGCGTTCGCCGACCGTGGCGCCATGCGGGTTCTTCGCGGACCAGCCCTTGGGCAAGGTGCGGCGGTGGAAGTCGGTCACGCAGCGCGCGGCTTCGTTGAAGGCCTTGCGCTTGGCAGGGGCGAGCTCTCGGGCGGCCTGCTGCAGGCGGGCTTCGGGGATGCGCAGCTGCTTCGCGGTGAGCTGGGCGCGGTCGAACTTCTTGGTGTAGGCGAGCACGGCGGCATCGCCGCGGTCACGGACGTCGGCGATGATGCCCGCGACGGTGGCGCGGACGTCGGTCGCGGCTTCGCCATTGCCGACGAAGGCACGGAGGCGGGCGAGAAAGTCGGGGGCGTGGGCCGGGAGGACGGGCATGGGCTTAGCGGGTCGGGAAGATGAAGTGGCCCGGCGTCAGCGTGGGATTCACGGTGACCTTTTCGTAGGTCGCCTCGGCGACTTTCTTGCCGTCGATCAGGATGGCTTCCTTCTGCGTGAACAGGATGCCGTCGACGACGGTCGTGGCGGTGACCAACTGGCGTTGCGTCTTGCCGTCGGGCATGGGCTGGTCGGTGGCCGTCAGCCGGAAGGTTGCGGCGTCGAAATGTCGGATGATGCGGAAGCCGCTCTTGTAGGCGTATTCCACGGCCACCTGCGGGCGGCCGTTGATCTCGCTGGCGGGGGCGGATTTCACGACGCCTTGGCGCTCGGTCGGCGCGGTGAAGAAGGTCAGGTCGCTCGAAGCCATGTCGCGCAGCACGCTGACGAACTCGGAACGCAGCACGCCGATCTGGGTCGTCTGCGTGGACTTGCGCCAACCTTCGTTGCCGTTGGTCGCGAGGATCTCCTCGACGGAGCGGTTGGCGTTGAGGCTGAGTTGGTAGCGTTGGTCGGGGGCGTTGACCTCGAGCAGCGTGAAGCCCGCGGGCTTTCCTTCGGCGTCGACGGACGTCAGTTCAAATCGGAGGCTGCGGACCTTCGTCAGGGCGGCGGGGTCAGCGGCCAGGGCGGCGCGCGCCTTGGCGATGACCTCGGTGGGGGTGAGTTCGGCGGCGGCGGCGCAGGTTGCGCAGGCCAGCCAAACGAGCATGGTCCGGAAAGATGCCATAAGGCTTCTGGGTATGGCTTTGGCGGCGGGGCTTGGCAAGCCTCCGCCCCTTCAACCGGGCTGGCATTGACCCTGCCGGACGAGCCGCCTAGGTTTATCCCATGCGAATCCTTGCGCTGCTGCTCTTGACCCTGACCTTCACGGCCTGCCAGAACGCCCAACCCGAGGATGAATGGCGCAACCACACCGCGACCAAGTTGCACCTCATCAAGGTCGGCGATACCCGCGCGCAGGTGATCGAACTCCTCGGTGTCCCGAGCGACGCGGCGGCCGATGGGACGACCGAGACCCTTTACTACCGGATGCTGCCGACGACGGCCGAGTTGGAATACGCCGCCGCGAACAAGGGATTGGGGGGATGGAAGAATGCGGCCGAAAAGCGCGCCGTCCCGCCGATCTCGCATGAAGTCCGTCTGCTCAACGGCATCGTCGCCGGTTATGGCCCGGCGTTGACCCCACCGCGCTAAGCTTTAGCCGCGCGCCGCGACCAAGAGGCCGGCGACATCGCAACGGCCTTCGTAGAGGGCCTTGCCGACGATGGCCCCAACGAGGTTCGGGTAGGCTTTGGACAACTGGCCGAGCCGCCGCACGTCTTCGGCTCCCGCCACGCCACCGGAAGCGATGACGCCGCACGGGCAGGCCTTGAGCACCGCTTCGAGGGAGTTCCAATTCGGGCCGGTCAGCATGCCGTCGGTCGCGATGTCGGTGTAGATCACCGTCGAGACGCCGAGCTCGCCGGCTGCCTTGGCGAAATCGGTGGCCTGCAGGGCGGTCACGGCCGTCCAGCCTTTGACGGCGACGAGGCCGTCCTTGGCGTCGATCCCGACGGCGAGGCGCGGGCCGTGGGCCTGGGCCATCTCGCGGAGGAAGGCGGGGTCGGTCGCGGCGCGGGTGCCGATGACGACGCGGCTGGCGCCGGCCGCGTAAGCGGCTTCCGCGACGGCGCGGTCGCGCATGCCGCCCCCGAACTGGACCTTGGGTCCGAGCTGGGCGATGCGGGCGAGCGTCGCCAGGTTGAGCGGGGCGCCGCCGAAGGCGCCGTCGAGGTCGACGACGTGAATCCATTCCGCCCCGGCTTGGGCGAACTGCACGGCCGGTTCGACCGGGTCTTCGTAATAGTTCGTGCGCGCGTCGTCGCGGCCTTGGCTCAGGCGTACGCAGCGACCGCCGCGGATGTCGATGGCGGGATAGACGATCATGAAATCAGGCGCCCTTGCGGGACTTCGCGCTCGCGGCCGTCACCGTCACGGGCTTCTCGCCGCGGATGGCTTCCGCCGTCACCGTGAACTTCGAGCCAGCCGGGTGTTCGGGGAGGCTGTACATCGTCTCGAGCAGCACGCCTTCGAGCACGGAGCGCAGGCCCCGGGCACCGGTGCCGAGGGCGAGGGCGCGTTCCGCGGCGGCGTCGAGCGCGCCCGGCGTGAATTCGAGGTGCATGCCCGAAAGCCCGAAGAGCTTGCGGTACTGCTTGGTCGGGGCGTTCTTCGGCTCGGTGAGGATGCGGATGAGCGCGTCCTTGTTGAGCGGTTCGAGCACGGAAATCACGGGCAGCCGGCCGACGAATTCGGGGATCATCCCGAACGAGAACAAATCTTCCGGCTGCAGGCCGGCGAGGACCTGCTCGGCCGTGAGCGTCGGCGGGATGTCGCCGCCTTGGATGAAGCCGAGGGCCTTGGTGCCCGCGCGGCGGGCGATGAGCCGGTCGAGGCCGACGAACGCGCCACCGGCGATGAAGAGGATGTCGCTCGTATCGATCCGGATGCACTGCTGCTCGGGGTGCTTGCGGCCGCCGGCGGGCGGAACGTTGCAGACGGTGCCTTCGAGGAGCTTGAGGAGGGCCTGCTGGACGCCTTCGCCGGAGACATCGCGCGTGATGGAGGCGGAGTCGGACTTGCGGCCGATCTTGTCGATCTCGTCGATGAAGACGATGCCGCGCTGCGCGCGTTCGACGTTCATGTCGGCGGCTTGGAGCAGGCGCAGGACGACGGTTTCGACGTCGTCACCGACGTAGCCGGCTTCGGTGAGCGTGGTGGCGTCCGCGATGGCGAACGGCACGTCGAGCATGCGCGCGAGCGTCTTGGCGAGGAGCGTCTTGCCGGTGCCGGTCGGTCCGATCAGCAGGACGTTGCTCTTGTCCAGCTCGACGTCGCCGAGGGCGTTGGCCTTGTCGCCGCCCGCGGCTTGCGTGAGGCGATCGTTGAGTCGCTTGTAGTGGTTGTGGACGGCGACGGAGAGGACCTTCTTCGCGTGGTCCTGACCGATGACGTGGATGTCGAGTTCGGCGCGGAGGGCGGAAGGGGCGACGAGCTTGACGGGCGTCGGCACGTACTTCGCCGGACCATCCTGCAGGGCCGGGCCCGCGGACGCGGCCGAGCCGCCTTTGCCTTCGCGGGCGCGTTCCCGGTCGATGAGCCGACCGCAGGTGGACACGCAGACATCGCAGATGCCGATGCCCTTGGGGCCTGCGATGAGTTTACCAGCCTGCGCGGCCGGCTTGCCGCAGAAGGAGCAGCACTCCGCCTGGTCGCCGGCCATGAGGATTAGGCGCGGCCTGCCTTGGGCAGGACGACGTGGTCGACGAGGCCGTAGGCCTTGGCCTCATCGGCCGTCATGTAATTGTCGCGGTCCGAGTCGCGCTGCAGCTCCGCCGCCGTGCGGCCGCTGTGCTTGGCGAGGACATGGTTCAGCGTGTCGCGCCAGCGGAGGATTTCCTTGGCGGCGATGGAGATGTCGGACGTCTGCCCGGTCGCGCCGCCGCTCGGCTGATGGATCATGACGCGGCAGTTCGGGAGCGCGTGGCGCTTGCCCTTGGTGCCGGCGGCGAGCAGGACGGTCGCCATGGAGGCGGCCATGCCGATGCAATAGGTGTTCACCTCGCACGTGAGGAAGTTCATCGTGTCGTAGATCGCCATGCCCGCGGTGATCGAGCCACCGGGGGAGTTGATGTAGAGCGAGATGTCCTTCTTCGGGTCCTCCATCTGCAGGAACAGCATCTGGGCGATGACGGCGTTGGCGACGTCGTCGTAGATGGGCGAGCCCAAGAAGATGATGCGGTCCTTGAGCAGGCGGCTGTAGATGTCCCAGGCCCGTTCGCCGCGCGCATCTCTTTCAACAACGTTGGGGATGATATAGGACATGGTAGGAGGAGTGAGGGGTACTATACCCGGACCTTAGGCTTTCTCAACCGCTTCCGGGGCTTTCCCGTCGAGGACGAGGTCGAGGGCTTTGTTCAGGACCGCGTCGCGGCGGATGACCTGGAGCTGATTGCGGTCCTTGGCCAGCTTTTCGGGCTGAACATTGGTGCGGTAGGCCTCGCGGAGGATGGCCTGGGTGAACTCCTCGCGGGTGAGGTCGATGCCGTTTTCTTCGGCGATGCGGACCAGGACGACCTGGGCGCGGACCTTGGTTTCGGCGGCCTTGCGGGATTCGGTGATGATTTCCTCGCGCTGGGCCTCGAACTGGTCGGGCTTCAGGGTGCCGTTGCGGAGGCGGAGCTGCAGGTACTCGTTGAAGAGGCCGTTGGCGACGGAATCGACCGCGGACTGGGGGAGGGGGAGATCGAGGCCGGCGATGAGGGCGTCGAGGGCCTTTTCGCGGCGGGCGGTTTCGGCGGCCTGTTCCTTGGTGCCGGTGAGGCCCTTGCGGAGCTGGTCGCGGAGGTCGGCTTCATCCTTCACGCCGACGGACTTGCAGAAGGCTTCGTCCACGGTGGGGATTTCCTTGCGGCGGACTTCGGCGACGGAGAGCGCGTACTGCACGGTCTTGCCGCGCAGGGCTTCGCGGGTGGCGTCGGCACCGTAGGCTTGTTCAGCCTTGGCGCTGTCGCCCGCCTTGAGGCCGATGATGGCCTTGGCGATGGCGGGGACGGCGACGATCTCGCTTTCCGAGCCGGCTTCTTCCCAGGTGGATTCGGACGAGCCCAGCGGGCCGGCCTCGGCGTCGACTTCCTTGACGGCCTTGCCGTCGACGGTGCCGGTGTAGCTGAGGCGGACGTAGTCGCCCTTGGCGGCGGCGGCTTCGGTCTTCTCGAAGCGGGCGCGCTGTTGGAGCAGCTTCTGGAGGTTCTCTTCGATGTCGGCGTCGGTCACCGTGACGGCTTCCTTGGCGATCTTGATGCTCTTCCAGTCGGGGGTCTTGAACTCAGGGAGCACGTCCACTTCGTAGCGGATGACGACATCGGCGCCCTGGGCCGCTTCGTCCTTCTGGACGTCGGCGAGGGTGTAGACGGTGAAGCTCTTCTCTTCCTTGATGCGCTCGTAGCCCTGCGCGAGGAGGCGCTGGCTGATTTCGTCGGCGATGTTCTTGCCGTACTTCTGGCGGACGATCGCTTCGGGGGCCTTGCCCGGACGGAAGCCGGGGAGGGCGGCTTCGCGCGTGAAGCCCTTGACCACTTCCTTTTCGGAGGCGGCGACGGTCGCAGCAGGAATCGTCACGGTGACGGAGCGGCGGGTCGGGTTGGTGACTTGGATTTTGATGTCCATGGATGTATAGAAAAGAAGGGTGGGAGCCGCCCCAGCGGGCTCGCAAGGGGGGAAAGGGGGAGCAAATGGAACATTCCCCCACGGTCAACAGCGGAGGAAGGGCCTTTTTAGGCTTAACCGAGGCGTTTTTTGAGGCGTGGCAGCACGCAACGGGGCACAAAAGCGGCGGCTTGGGACAGTTTATGGCGGGCGATGTCCTTCACGAAGGTCGAAGAGGTCACGAATTGGTCTTGGCTGGGCATCAGGACCACGGTCTCGATTTCGGGGGCCATGAGGCGGTTGGCGTGGGCCAGGTCGAACTCGAACTCGAAGTCGCTGAACTTGCGAAGGCCGCGAATGATGGCCACGGCCTTATGTTTGCGGGCAAACTCCACCGTGAGGCCATCGAGGGAGAGGACCCGGATCTTCCCCATGCCCTTGCAGGCCTCGCGCGCCATGACCAAGCGTTCATCCAACGGGAACCAAGGGTTCTTCGCGTCGCTCGGCGCCACGGCGACGATGACGCGGTCGAAGAGCCGGGAAGCGCGCCGGAGGACATCGAGGTGCCCGAGGGTGATCGGGTCGAAGGTGCCGGGGTAGACGGCGATGCGCGGTTTGAGGGCCATTGTTTTCCTGTTGCGGCTGACTCTCGCCCCAGAACATTGTCCCCGCAAGCCCGCATGCGTTTCCTTCAGCATATCCCCAACCTTCTGACCGCCGCGCGGCTCCCGGCAGTTTTCCTCATCGCCCTCTGGACCGCTTGGGCGGGGGTTTGGGCCAGCGCCGCCTTGGCTTTGTTCATTCTGGCCGCCCTGACCGACATCTTTGATGGCTGGATCGCCCGTAAGCTGGGGGCGGTTTCCGACTTCGGCCGACTGATGGATGCCTTGGTCGACAAGATCTTCATCCTCGGCCTGTTGGTGGCCTTGCTGGCGGCCGATTGCCTCCCTGGTCGTCATGTGCTGGGTCCGGTGATCGGCGACCTGCCGGCCGCAGGCTACCTGAATCCCTCCGACGGCGAAAGGCTCTTGGCGGCCTTTGGCGTGGTGTTGATCCTATGCCGCGAATTCCTGATCACCGGCTTGCGTCTCGTGGCGGCGGCTTCGGGTCAGGTGCTCGAGGCCGAAGGGCTCGGTAAGATCAAGACCTTCCTCCAGATCCTGGCCATCGGCCATCTCATCGGCCTGCGCGCCTATGAGACGCACTGGAAGCTCTCCGCCCTCTGGCACGAGCGTTGGGAAATCATCATCATGGGGCTCTTCTGGCTCTCCGTCGCGCTGACGGTCATCTCCGGCGCGAGTTACCTCATCCGCCATCGCCGGCACTTGCCGGGCTTGTCCGGATGATGGTGGGCATCGCCACGCTGGGCCCACTGGGCCGGCTCCGGGCGCCGGGCACATGGGGATCGGCGGCGGGGTTGTTCTGGTGGGCCTTGGTCGTGCGGCAAGCGCATGCCAAAGGATGGCACCACGAGTTCATCTTCGATGCGTTGGTCGTCCTGATGGCGATCGTGATCTGCGGCGTCGCGGCCGTGATGATCGGCAAGAAGGACCCTTCGGAAGTCGTCCTCGATGAGTTTGCGGCCATGCCGCTGGTCTTCCTGTTCAATCCCTATGTGCATGGCGGCAAGTCGGCGTTGCTCCTCATCCTGCTGGGGTTTCTGTTGTTCCGGCTTTTCGACATCACGAAGCCCTTCGGGATCAAGGCGCTGGAGAAGCTGCCCGGCGGCTTCGGCATCGTCCTCGATGACGTGATGGCGGCAATCTACGCCAACCTCGCGCTGCACGCGATTGCCTGGCTCTGGTTCATCCTCTGATGGCTGCCCATTGCGCTCCAGCCGACACCGCGGTCGTCCGGGTCTCCGGCGAGGATGCGGCGGCCTTCCTGCAGGGACAGTGCACGGCCGACCTGCGCGCGGTCTCGTTGGTCGACGCCCTGTGGTTGAACCGCAAGGGTCGGGTGCTCGCCCATACGGTGGTGAGCAAGGAGGCCGATGGTACGTTCCTGCTGCTGGCGCCGCGCCTGACGGCGGCGGCGCTCATCGCCGTGGTGACCGCCAATGTGATCGCGGACGATGTCATCGCCACGGATGAGTCCACGGGTTGGCGCCGCTGGGTGGCCTGGGGCGAAATCCCGACAGCTGGCGCCGCGCGCGTTTTCGCGACGCAGCGTTACGGCGTACCGGCTTGGGATGTGCTGACTCCCGCGGGCGCGGCCGCTCCGGCCACCCTGGCGGCCCTCGCCGAACTGGAGGCCCTGCGCATCCAATCCGGCGTCCCGTCCGTTCCGGACGATTGCGGCGCGAACGAGTTTCCGCAGGAGTGCGGACTCGAGCCCTGGGTCAGTTACACGAAGGGCTGCTACCTAGGGCAGGAAGTCATGGCCCGGATTCAGTCCATGGGCTCGCTGCGGCGCATCCTTCGCCGCGTCGCCTCGGTCGACGGCGCATCGTTGGCGGCTGGTTCAGAGCTCTCGGTTGAGGGCAAGGTCGTCGGTAAGGTACGCTCCGCCGCGGGCCCGTACGGGCTGGCTTTGGTCGGCCTCGACCTGCCGGTCGGGACGGTTTGCGCCACGGTGAGCGGCGGGGTGGTGCTGGGCGCGCCCGCGGCGTTGCCGCTGGCCAAGGCCTAGGCGAGTCGCCGCCCTCGTTCGGTTTCCGTTTGCGACTGAGCCTCGGGGCGTTTCATTGGAAGCCGATGGCCTCGCAATTCCATTATCAGGAACCCTTCCCGCTGGGACCCGATACGACCAAGTATCGCTTGGTCACCAAGGACCACGTTTCGGTCGCCGAGTTCGACGGCAAGCCAGTGCTCAAGGTCGCGCCCGAGGGGCTCACGCTCCTGGCGAACCAGGCGTTCCACGACATCAATTTCTACCTCCGCTCGGAGCATCTGCAGCAGGTCGCCGCGATCCTGGCCGACGCCGAAGCCAGCGACAACGATCGCGCGGTCGCCTTGGCCATGCTTCGTAATGCGGAGGTCGCCGCCAAAGGCGTCCTGCCGTTCTGTCAGGATACCGGCACCGCGGCCATCACCGCCAAGAAAGGCCAGCAGGTCTGGACCGGCGGCGATGATGCCGAGGCCTTGTCGTTCGGCGTCTACCAAGCCTACGCGCAGAACAACCTCCGCTACTCCCAGCTCGCGCCGCTCGACCTCTACACCGAAAAGAACACGGGCACGAATCTCCCGGCGCAGGTCGACATCGCCGCCACGGGCGGGATGAAGTTCGAATTCCTCTTCGTCGCGAAGGGCGGTGGCTCCGCGAACAAGTGCTACTTGTATCAGGAGACCAAGGCCGTCCTGAACCCGAAGTCGCTCGTCGCTTTCCTGACCGAAAAGATGAAGAGCCTCGGCACGGCCGCTTGCCCGCCGTACCACTTGGCGATCGTCGTCGGCGGCACCTCCGCCGAGGCCACGATGAAGGCCGTCAAGCTGGCCTCCACGCATTACTACGACGC
>DBCN01000063.1:0-55956 GCA_002293065.1 Opitutia bacterium UBA957 | reverse complement strand
GGCGGCAAGTGGTTCGCCCTCGACGTCCGCGTCGTGCGCCTCCCGCGGCACGGCGCATCGTGTCCCATCGGCATGGCGGTCTCCTGTTCCGCCGACCGCAACGCCAAGGCCAAGATCGATAAGGACGGCATCTGGATCGAGCAGCTGGAGACCAACCCAGGCCAGTTCATCCCGGCCGAGGCGCGCAAGCATGCCGACGCCACCAAGGTCGTGCAGATCGACCTCAACCGGCCGATGGCCGAGATCCGCGCCGAGCTATCCAAGCACCCTGTCACCACGCGCCTCGCGTTGACCGGCACCTTGGTCGTCGCCCGCGACATCGCCCACGCCAAGCTGCAGGAACGCCTCCAGCGCGGCGAAGGCCTGCCGGAGTATTTCAAGCAGCACCCCGTCTATTACGCCGGTCCAGCGAAGACCCCGGTCGGCATGGCCTCCGGGTCGTTTGGCCCGACCACCGCGGGTCGCATGGACAGTTACGTCGAACTCTTCCAAGCCAACGGCGGCTCGCTCGTCATGATCGCCAAGGGTAACCGCGGTCAGGCCGTCACGGATGCCTGCAAGAAGCACGGCGGCTTCTACCTCGGCTCCATCGGCGGCCCCGCTGCGATCCTGGCGCAGGAAAACATCCGCAAGGTCGAAGTGATCGATTACCCGGAGCTCGGCATGGAGTCCGTCTGGAAGATCGAAGTCGTCGATTTCCCCGCGTTCATCTTGGTGGACGACAAGGGCAACGACTTCTTCCTGAACCTCCCGGCGGGTTGCGGCGTCTGCGCGACCTGAGCATCTCGTGCAGGCACGAAAAAGGGCGCCCAGCGGGCGCCCTTTCTGTTGGCGATCGAAGCCGTGCTCAGGCCTGGGCCGGCTGCTCGGCGAGGTACTTCGAAGAGCCGAAGCCGAGGATGAGCCAGAAGATCGGGCTGAGGAGGGTGAGGCCGATCGTGAAGCCGACGCCCTGGCCGAAGCGGGTCGAGATGCGATGGTGGACCCAGACGACCCAGACGAGGTAGGCGATCGCGCCGAGAAACGGGATGAGGACGATGAGCGGGGTGAAGACCCAGTACCACGCGAGTCCGGCGATGCGCAGGAGCAGGATTAAGTTGTAAATCGGAATCAAGACAGCCCAGCCGGGGTGGCCAGCCTTGGTGAAGACCTTCCACATGCCGATCAGCGTGACGACGGCGATGGCGATGAAGACCAAGGCGAAAGCGGCGAAGAAGGCGATGAGGCCGGCGGAGAGGGAGGCTGCTTCGTTGCCGGAGGCTTGGGCGAGGAGGAAGGCGACAGGAATATTCATCTCTGAGTTGACTACAATTCAGCCTAACCGAAGTAAAGCCGTTATCCCCGACACGTCAGGGCCGGCTTACTTGTCCCACTCCAGCGCACCGCGCTTCACTTCGTAAGCGAGGCCGAGGACGAGCGTACCCAGGAAGACGGCCGTGGCGGCCGTGATGGCGATGCCCGCGGCGAGGAATTCGCGGTAAACCAGCGCCCAAGGCACCAAGAAGACGACTTCGATGTCGAACAAGATGAACAACATCGCGGTGACGTAGAACTTCACGGCGAAGCGCGGGTGCGGCTTACCTTCCATCGGCAGGCCGCACTCGTAGGCCTTGTCCTTGATGTAGTTGCCCTTGGCGCGCTGGCCGAAGAGGTGGCTCGCCGCCAAGATGCCGATCGGCAGGGCCAAGCCCATGGCGGCCTGAATCAGGACCGGCAGGTAGGTGGCAAGGGACTGGGCTTCGGCGAGGACCATCGGAAGATGACACGAAAAAGCCCTTGCCGAGGGAGGCAAGGGCTTTTGCTCGCCGCCGACTTATTTGGCGGGCGGCGGGGTCAAAACGGGGGCGTTTCCGCCCGGTAGGCTCAGCCCCTGGAAGTTGCCCAATTGCGGGGCGCCCGGTTGGCCGGGATTCTCAGCCGGCGGGGAGACCCGCCGCTTGAATTCGGCGAGGGAGGCGGGGAGCTGCTCGGACAGCCAAGGCTGCGAGAGGAACTCGGCCTTCGCTCCCATCGCGTTCGCGACGTGCTTGGGGTCGGAGTGGCTGACGCGCGTGAAGAGCTTCGGCGGTTCGTTGGGGGCGCCGGCGGCGCCCTTGGCGAAGACCGCGGTGACCGTGGAGCCGTCGAAGAGCTCGAGCTTCACCGTCCAGGATTTGGCGAACGCGGCGGCCGCCTCCGGGTTGCCCTTGGCGGCGGCATCGGACGCGCGCATGATCGCGAGCGCGTTGACGACGTCTTCGACCGTCGGGCCTTCCTTGCCGCCGAACGGCTGACCCTTTTCGGGGCGAGCAAACGACTGCTGCCCGTCCGCCCAGGTGAATGCGATGGCCTTGATGTCTTCGGGCTTACCGTTGAAGAGCACCGAATCCATCCAGTTGGTCGGGTCGGCTTCGAGGTAGCCGTTGAAGCTCGTGCGGATGGCCGAGGTTTCGCCCTGCAGGCGCATGGAGAGGCCCGCTCCGTCGTCGGTCGGCTTGCCGATTTCCGCGGCGAAGACCTTGCCGTTCTCGCCCGTCACGCTCAGCGAACTGTCCGTCAGGCCGAGCTTTTCGAGGCGCTTGGGGTTGCTCGTCAGCACGCCGAGGTTCTCGGCCTTCTGCAGGGCCAAGACGAGCGGGCGGAGGCGGTTTTCGACATCCACCGGCAAGTTGAACTTATCCTTCACGACCCAAGCCCCATCGGCGGCTTTCTCGATGGTGGTCGCTTTCCCGTTGGCCTTGAGCGTGAGGCTCTTCGGTTGGGCGAGGATTTCGGTCGCGACGAGTGGGCTCTTCGCGCCGCCCTCGGCGGTGTCCTGCGGCTTGAGTTTGAGCAAGGCGAGGGCGCCGAGGCCCAGCGCCAAGGTGAGGATGAGGTAGGTGTACTTACGCATGGCTTAGGCGGCTTGGCGGCGGCGGGAGAGGAAGTAGAGCAGGCCGAAGAGGCCGGCGAGCAGCGGCCCCACGAGGAGGTTGAAGATGGCCAGCTTGCGGCCGAGGGCGTTCACGTCCTCGCTGAGGCCGCGGCGGATCTGGCGGCGCTCTTCGGAGAGTTCGGTCGCCTCCTTCTGGAACTTATCGATCTCGCGCTGCATCTCGGGCGTGATGATCAGGCCCTTGGACAGGTCGCCGCCGCTGCGGCGGGAGATCTCGTTCACCTTGTTGTTGGCCTCTTCGAGGCGCTTCTCGATCTCGTCGAGCTTGGCTTGGTATTCCTTCTGCGCCTCGCGTTCGAGGGCGACGACGCGCTGGAACGGGCGGATGGACGTGCCCTTGGAGCGCAGCGTCACGAGCTCATCGGACCCGCCGAGGGTTTCGAGGGAGCTCAGCACGAACTTCAGGTTGTCGTTCAGCTCCTCCATGACCATCTGGCCGTTCAGCTGGCGCTGGCGGACCGTGAAGGGGTCGAGCATGAAGTCGGAGTCGGCGACGACGAGCAGTCGACCCGGTTGCTTGGATTCCTTGAGGTGGTCGGGGCCGGCCTTCGGCGTCTTGTCCTTCTCGTCGGCGGCGACGCCGTTGGGGAAGGCCGTGGTGAACGTACCGGTGAACGAGGCGGCGAGGATGCGGGGGCGACCGTCGGCCTTGAAGCCGAGCGCCACCTTCTCGAACGGACCCGCGTTGGCGATTTGCGTGGCGGCGGCGCCCGTGGTCGGGCCGTTGAGGGCGATCAGGATGTCCATCTTGAGGCGCTTCTCCGCACCAGAGATGAGCGTGATCTCGCTTGGCTCCATGAAGGCGAGCTCGCGCAGGTCGGAGGTGAGCGGTGACTCTTTGGACAAGGACTCGGCCCCGACGGAGAAGGCCGGCGGGTATTGCACCGGCTGATTGCGCGAGCCACGGATGGGCACGGAGCGCTGGCTATCGCCGGAGACGGCGTCCATCTCGACGCTGACGCCCCAACCGCGGAGCAAGGCGGGGTCCGACGAAGCGCCGAGGGCCATCGGCGCGACCATGAAGGGCATGCCGCCTTGCTGGAACTTCTGGTAGCGCGAGAGCGGGTCGACGGCGGCGAAGACCGCGCCCCCGTTCAGCAGGAATTGGTCGACCGCGTACGCGAGCTTGTCGGACAGGTGATGCGGGTGGATCAGGGCGACCACGGCCACGCCCTTCGGGAGTTCCGTCGCCTGATTGTTGACCGTGATGACCTCGAACGTCTGGCCGAGTTCGGCCAAGAGCACGTCGGCCGCGCCCGGTTGCTGGTCGCCGCCCTGCGGGGCCGTGTTCGTGATCGCGAGCGTGCTGATGAGCGCGAGCTTGGGGCGTTCGAGGCGCGCCACGGACGCGATCAACTTGGACAAGTCGTATTCCAGGAACTTCTCGCGCGTGGGGTCGAGGAAGGCGATGGCCTTGACCGTGTCGGCCTGCTGGGCGGTGAGGCCGAGGTAGGCCGCCCCGGCCGGCGTGTTCATCGCCCCCAGGTTCTGGCGTTGCGCCCGTTGCTCCTCCTTGGTGTCGGGCTTGGGGTCGGTGATGACCAGCTTCACCTTGCCCTTGGAGGCGGCGGCGTATTCGCGCAGCAAGGTCTCCACGCGGCGGGAATAGCTTTCCAGGTAGGGGCGGAGCTTGACGTCGGAGCGGCTGACGAAGAACTCCAGCGTGACGGGTTCATCGAGCTTGCCGACGATGTGGCGCGAGCCCGGCGACAGCGTGAACGTGTGGTCTTCGGTGAGGTCGAAGCGCGTGCCGCCGAAGCGGTCGCCGACGACCGCGACGATGAGGCTGACGAAGAAGGCCGCGGCCAGGATGGCGAGGGCGGCGAAGAAGGCTTGGGAGCGGGACATGGGGGGTTTCCGATTAGCGGCGTTCGACGATGAGGGTGCTGAGGCCAAGGCCCGCGAAGGCCACGGTCAGGAAATAGGCGGTCGGTCGCAGGTCGATGAGGCCCAGCGTGAAGGGCTCGAGGTTGCGCCAGAGGCCGAGGCGGCGGATTTCCTCGACGGTGCCCGTGGCGAAGGCGCCCGAGAGCAGTTCGTCGAAGACGCCGTACCCGACGAGCACCAGCACGAAGCAGGCGAGGAAGCCGGTGACGAAGGCGATGACCTGGCTGCGCGTGAGCGCGGAGGCGATGGCGGCGATGCCCAGGCAGGCGCCGGCGCAAAGGAACGAACCAACGTAGCCCGAAACGATCACGCCGACGTCGGGGTCGCCGAGGTAGCAGACCGTGAAGGCCATCGGCAGGGTGATGAGGAGCGCGCTCCCCAGGAAGAGCCAAGCGGCGAAGAACTTGCCGAGCGCCGCTTGCCAGACCGTGACCGGCCAGGTGAGGAGCAGCTCGATCGTCCCTTGGCGGCGTTCCTCCGCCCAGAGGCGGGCCCCCGCGGCGGGGGCGAGGAAGGCCCAGAGCCATGGGTGGTACAGGAAGAAACGGTCGAGGCTGGCGACGCCGGCTTCGTAGATGTTGCCCACGAAGAAGGCCAAGGAGATCGCGAAGGCGTTGAAGACCGCGAGGAAGACGTAAGCGAGCGGCGTGCGGAAGTAGCCTGCGAATTCGCGACGCAGGACGGCCCAGAAGGCGGCGCCGGGGCGTGGGGTCGGTGAGTCGGGATTATGGGTCATGGTCGGAGATCGATTTAGGCGGTGAGCTTGCGGAAGACCTGATTGAGGTCGTCGCCGCGTTGCAGGAAGCGTTCCTTGGACTCGTCGCAGCGGACCTCGCCTTGGGCGATGACGATCACGCGCGTGCAGAGTTCCGCGATCTCCTCGAGGATGTGCGTCGAGACGATGACGGCCTTGCGGGCGGCCATGTCCTTGAGGATGCGGCGCACCTCGAACTTCTGGTTCGGGTCCAGGCCGTCGGTCGGTTCGTCGAGGATGAGCACCGCCGGGTCGTGGATGACGGCTTGGGCGAAGCCCACGCGCATGCGGTAGCCCTTGGAGAGCGTGTCCACGGATTGGCCGGCGACCTCCTCTAGGCGACAGAGCTTGAGCGTGTCGGCCACGCGTTGGGCGGGGTCGGTCAGGCCGCGCAGTTCGGCGGCGAAGCGCAGGAACTCCCGGACGGTCATCTCACCGTAGGCCGGAGCGCCTTCGGGCGAGTAGCCAAGGTGGGCCTTGGCCGCCACGGGGTTTTCGACGACATCGAAGCCCGCGACGACGGCTGTGCCGGCGTCGGGGCGAAGGTAACCCGTGAGCAACTTCATGGTCGTGGACTTCCCGGCGCCATTGGGCCCGAGGAAGCCGACGACCTCGCCGCGATCGACGGAAAACGAAACGTTTTTGACGGCGCGGATGGCGCCGTAGGATTTTTCCAGGTGGGAGACTTCGATGAGGGCCATGGGGAGGGTTAGCGGGTTTGAGGGGTGCCTTGGACGGCGAGGTGGATGCCGGCGGCCTGCAGTTTCGCGGTGATCCGGAGGACGAGCTGCTGGTTGAACTCCAGTTGCTTGCCGGCGTTGGCGGGGTAGTACCAGTAAATGTAGCGGACATTCACGGCCCAGTCGCTGAATTCGGTCACATGCACCAGCGGGGGGTGGCGCGGGTCGAAGCCCTCGTGGTTCGCGAGGAGTTCGCGGATGAGGCCGACCGCCTGCTGGATCCGTTCCGCCGGCGTGTTGGTCTCGAGGTGGATGAGGTCCTGCGCGCGGATGAAGTCCCGGCGGGTGACGTTGACGATGGGGCGGTTGGCGAGGTCGCCGTTCGGGATGGCGAGACGCTGGCCGTCGACGAGTACGATGGTCGTGGAGCGGAGGCCCAAGGCCTCGACCTTGCCTTCATGGCTGCCGATGTTGATGAAGTCGCCCAGCGTGAAGGGTTGGTCGACGATGAGCATGACCGCACCGAAGACGTTCTTGATGGTGTCCTGCGAGGCGAAGGCCAGGCCGACGACCGCACCGGCGAGCAAGCCGAGGATCGCTTCCGACGACTTTGGGTCGACAATCGAGATCGCCTTGAAGCCGCCGACGAGGATGACCGAAATCTTGATGACCGTGGAGATCATCGGGACAAGCACGTCGTCCAACTTGTTGTTGGTTTGGTCCGCGATCTTCTTCGCCCAGGCAATGGGGATTTCGACGAGGTAGAAGACGGCGGTCGTGTGGGCCAGCGAGGTGAGGAAGGTCGTGCTGACCGCGGCGAAATGGAGCCAGCCGGAGTTGGCGAGGTACGGGGCGTTCTCCTTGATGATGAGGAGGAGGGCGTAGGCGGGCAGCAGCGTCGGGAGCGCCTTGCCGACCGCGGCGATGGCGGCCTCGGCGATCGGGCTTTGCTCGAGCTTGGCGGCCGCCCAGCCGAGGGCCTTCTTGGCGATCCAGCCGATGACGAAGGCCAGGGCGATGTAGCCCAAATTGTGGAGGATGACGTCCGCCCAGCTGGGGGGGACGTCCGGCTTAACCGCGTCCAGGTCTCCGATGATATAGAACTTATTGGCCGGATTGACGGCGGCTGGGGCGGCGGCTGGGGCGACTTGAGCGAGGAACATGGGAAAGGGGGGAGGAGCGTCGTTTTATCTAGGCGGAAGAATCCGTCTTTTCAAGCGTCACCGACATCCCAATCCGCTTGATGCCCAGCCTGTGCCTTGCCACGCTGGGCACCAGAGGAATGAGCGAAATAGCCGAAAAAAAGCCCGCCAAGCCGGTGGTCCTGACCTGCGCCCAGCCGACGGGCCGTCTCCATCTGGGGAATTACCTCGGGGCCGTCCTGAACTGGGGTCGGATGCAGGACGACTACGAATGCTATTTCGGCATCGTCGACCAGCATGCCATCACGGTCCCCCACGTCCCGGCCCAGCTCCGCGACAACACCTATTCCTGCCTAGCCCAGTATGTGGCTTGCGGCCTCGACCCCGCCCGGAGCCACCTCTTCGCCCAGTCCCACGTCATCGGCCATACGGAACTGGCCTGGATTTTGGGCTGCCTCTGTCCGTTGGGCCAGCTGGAGCGCATGACGCAGTTCAAGGACAAGGCGAAGAAGCAGCAGTCCGTCGACGCGGGCCTCCTGTTCTACCCCGTCCTCATGGCGGCGGATATTCTCCTCTATAATGCGGAGCTGGTTCCGGTCGGCGACGACCAGAAGCAGCACCTCGAGTTGGCCCGCGATCTGGCCGAGAAGTTCAACCACCGCTACTCCGAGACCTTCAAGGTGCCGTCCCCCTTCATCTCCAAGGTGGGGTCGCGCATCATGTCCCTGCAGGACCCGACGGCGAAAATGTCGAAGTCCGACCCCAACCAAGCCTCCACGGTCTACGTGACCGACCGGCCCGAAGAGATCCGGAAGAAGCTGATGTCGGCCGTCACGGATTCGGGCTCCGAGGTTCGTCCCGGTGACGACAAGCCGGGCGTGACGAACCTCCTCGCCATCCTCTCGGCCTGCACGGGCCGCGATGTCCCGACCCTCACCGCCGAGTTCGCGGGCAAGGGCTACGGCGATTTCAAGAAGGCCGTCGCGGACGCCGTCGTCGCGACCCTCGACCCGGTCCGCCTCCGCTACGACGAACTCATCAAGGACCGCGAGGCGCTCAACGCCATCTTCAAGGCGGGCGCCGAAAAGGCCCAAGCCACGGCGTTCCGCACCCTGTCCAAGGTCAACCGCAAGGTCGGCTTCGTCGAGCGCCCGCGCTGAGTTCCCCCTTTACCCCCAACCCCACTCCATGAACCGCGACCTCGAAAAAATGCTCAAAGAAAAATGGTATCTGGTGGCGGCCGACTTCATCGCCGTCCTCGCCATCCTTTGCCTCGACCTCAATCCGCGGGACGGCGTCGAGGCGACCTTGGCGGTCTTCGGCATCTTGGGGGCTTCGCTCATCGTCGTCATCCCGGTGCTGATGGACGGCGGCGACAAGAAGGAGCGGCTGGCGGAGCAGGCTCGCCTGCGCACGGCGCTGGCCGCCGAGATCGATGGCTTGCGCGATGATTTCCGGGCCGGCACCGAAGCGGTTTCCCGCCGCGTCGGCGAAATCGAAGTGGCCGCCCGTCAGGCCGGTGAGGCCGCGGCGGCCGCGGTCGCCCAGCGCGCCTCCACGGAGCTCAACGCCTTGAAGGCCGCCGTCGCCGCCCTGGAAGCCAAGGCCAAGCTCTTGGAGGCCGCGGTGGCCGCCGGTGGCAGCGCGGCGAAACAGGAAGCCGTCGAAGAATTGACCACGCAGGTCGAAGCCTTGGCGGTGTCCGTCCGCGGCGCGGTGGCCGATGTGGAGGAAACCGCCGAAGCCATGAAAGCCTTGCGCACCGAAGCGGGGACGCAGCAGGCCTCGGTGGCGGACGACCTGAAGAAACTCCGCGAAGATCTGAAGAAATCCGGCCAGAAGACGACCGCGGCCACGGACAAGCTCGCCGCCGCGCTCGATGCCGTCCAAGCCGACGTGAAGGCCTTGCAGGCAAACCCTCCCGCGGCCTCCGCTCCTAGCCCGTCGTCGGTGTCCGACGAAGAGCCGGAGGCCGATGAGGACGAAGTCATCATCGAAGATGTGAAGAAGCCGGTCGAGTTGGAGATCGAGCTGCCCGCCGCCGCGGAAGAAGCGGACGGAATCGAGGAAGCCGCGGACGACGAAGCCGACGAGGAAGAGCTCGCGCTCGAGTCCGCCGAAGTCGCCCCGGTGTCCGCCGCGACCGGTGGCGGCACGGCGCTGACGATCAACTTGATGATCGGCATCGGCAACAAGCCGTATGTCCGCGGGACGGGTCCCGGCCTGAGCCCGGATAAAGGTCAGCTCATGACTTTCCTCGGCATCGGCCGCTGGCAGTGGGTCTCGCCGGAGCCCGACGCGCCTGCGACGGTGGAGATCTGGAAGAACGACCAAACGCCCTTGGGCGAACCGCTGCACTTGTCCGGCGGCGAGCCGGTCGAGGTCGATGAGAGCCACTTCACGGGCTCGTGATGCGATGTTGAGCCTCTTGGCTACGTGGGCCTTCCTGGCGGCGGGCGAGCCCGTGGCGGCGCCGGTTCCGGCGCCCGAGGCTCCGCGCATCTTCGCGAACGAAGGTGGGCTGGCGGTCGTCCTCGGTCATGAGCTTGCGGAAGTCAGTTTCGTCGCGGTGCACTGTTCCGCCCTCGAGCGCTACACGCAGCAAGTCTTGGCGATTCCCGCCATCCCGGGCGTCGTCAACGGCGTGCCGCAAGCGAAGGGTCGATTGGAAATCGTCGACCTGCCGGGGCAGCCGGATGTCAGCGTGCGGACCCAAGCCGGCCAAGTCATCGTCTCGGTGCGGCTCTCCTCGCCGGCGGCCGCGGCGCAGCGGGCATCGGAAGCCGCCGCGCGGACCTGGGTGGGTCGGGTGGCTTTTGCGGCGGGGCAGCCGCTGACGGCGAGCGAGCCGTGGGTGGCCCAAGCCTTGGCAAGTGAGACGCGGGCTCTCCTCCGTCCGGCCATGGTGGATTTCTGGTATCGGGAAGGCCGGCTCGCGGCGCCCGCGCGGGTGGCGGATATCCTGCAGGGCAAGGCGCCGGAGCGGGAAGCCTTCCTCTTTTGGCGGGCCCTGCGGCAGGATGTCGGCGTCTCCGCCGAGCAGACCCGCGTCCTCATCGCGGCGGCGCAGGGGCGGGACACGCGGAAGATTTTGGCGACCTTGGCGAAGTCCGAGGAGGAATGGTGGTTGGCCGCCCGCGCCAATCTCCTGCTGACGCGCAGCCCGGTGAGCCTCGGCATGCGGGAGTCCGCGGAAGCCTTGGAGGATGCCGCGCGGTTCGTCTTTGACCTCGGCGCCGGCGACGTCGTTCTGACGGGACCGCAGGTCGCGCGCCAGCGCGATGCCACGGGCGTGCGTCAGGGCATGGCGGCGCGGCTCTTGACCCTGCGGCGTGAGATCCTCCGCCAAAACCCGGTCTACCATAATGCATGGCGAACGCTGGGGACTTGGCTGGAGCGTTTCCCGAAGTCCGCGCCCGAGGAGCTCGATGTCCTCTGGGCCGATTTCCAGAAAGAGGTCCGCGAGGCCGAGGCGATGCGGAAGGAAATCCAAGCCGTGTTGGTGGAGCCCGGCTCGAAATAAAAAAGGCCAGCGCGAGGCTGGCCTAGGCGGAGAGGCTCGCGGGAGCCTCAGCGCCCCTGCTTATCCGAGGCGTCCTTCGGGAGCATCTGGTCCGCCAAGGTCACGCGGAACAGGCTGAGGGCCATCCAGAGCACGCCCGAAAGGCAAGCCGAGCAGAGCAGGGCGCCCAGGAAGACGGCGGTGGGGCTGGCTTCGCCACCCCAGGGAACGTGCTTCTCGAGCACCGTGGTCATCCAGGCGAAGAAGATCACGGTCAAGGTGAGGTCGACGACGACCCCCCACTTGGTGATCAGCTTAGGCTTCATGTTGTTGTCCATGGGGACTGATTCGTGCCTTTCCCGCCTCGCCTGTCAATCTCGCCCCGCTCCCTCCTGATTTATGGGGGTTCCGGGGCTGATATCTCCGCCCTTGCCACGCTCGTCCGGCTGTTCACCCTGCCCGCCCCGGCGGGGTATTGCCTAGTCGGGTCAATCTCCCACATTTCACCGACAATATGGCCGAAGAGCTCAAGGATACCCTCAACCTGCCCGTGACCGATTTCCCCATGCGGGCCGGCCTCGCCGAACGCGAGCCGCTGCGCATCGCCCACTGGGAGAAGAACGGCCTCTACGCCGCCATCCAGAAGCGCGCCGCGGGCAAGCCCGCCTTCGTGCTCCACGACGGCCCGCCGTTCACCAACGGCGACGTCCACATCGGCACGGCCCTCAACAAGCTCCTCAAGGATGCGATCCTGCGCTTCAAGTCCATGCGCGGGTTCCGGACGCCGTACGTCCCGGGTTGGGACTGCCACGGTTTGCCGATCGAGCACAAGGTGATGAAGGAACTGCAGGCGAAGCAGCAGTCGCTGGACGCCCTCGGCGTGCGCAAGGCCTGCGCCGAATTCTCGGCCGCCTACATCGAAAAGCAACGCGGCCAGTTCCGTCGCCTCGGCATCCTCGCCGATTGGAAGTCCGAGTACCGCACCATGGATCCCGCCTATGAGGCCGAGATCCTCCAGGGCTTCAGCTGTTTCGTCGAGCAAGGCTTGGTCTACCGCTCCAAGAAGCCGGTCTATTGGTCCATCCCTTGCCAGACGGCCTTGGCGGAGGCCGAGATCGAGCACCTCACCAAGCGGTCCCACTCCATCTGGGTCGCCTTCCCCGTCGCCGATCCGGCGGCGAAGGGCCTCGCCCCCGCGCACCCCTTGGCCGTCGTCATCTGGACGACCACCCCGTGGACGTTGCCGGCCAACCTGGCCATCGCGGTGCATCCGGAACTTGAATACGTCGAGGTCCGCCACGGCGACCGTTCGTTCCTCGTGGCCGCCGCCCGGCGCGACGCCTTCGTGACCGAGTGCGGCCTGGAAGGCGCGACCGATGGCTTCCGCGTCAAGGGTCGGGCCCTCGAAGGCCTGCAACCCCGGCATCCGTTCATCGACCGCCCCGCGCCGGTCGTCCTCGCCGAGTACGTCACCACCGACGCCGGTTCGGGTTGCGTGCATACCGCTCCGGGCCATGGCCCCGAAGACTTCCAGACCGGCAACAAGTATGGCCTGGAGCCCTATTGTCCGGTCCGCGACGACGGCACCTACGCCGACGACGGCCGCGTCCCGGCGGCGCTCGTGGGCGTGACCGTCCTCGAGACCGACGGCAAGAATCCGGCGAACATCGCGGTCCTCGGCCTGCTGAAGGAAAAGGGCGCGCTCCTGAAGTCGCAGAGCATCGAACACCAGTACCCGCACTGCTGGCGCTCCAAGTCGCCGGTCGTCTTCCGCGCCCTCGACCAGTGGTTCGTCGGCCTCGACCGCGGTGGCCTCCGCGCCAAGGCCCTCGCCGCCGTCGGTCAGGTGAAGTGGATTCCCGCGAGCGGCGAGAACCGCATCCGCGCCGCCTTGGAAGGCCGTCCGGATTGGTGCATCTCGCGCCAGCGCGCCTGGGGCGTGCCGATCCCTTCGTTCTATTCGCCCTCGACCGGCGAGTCCTACCTCGACGCCGGCATCGTCCGGCACGTCGCCGCGCAGGTCGCGACCCATGGTGGCGATTGGTGGTGGGCGTCTTCCGTCGAAGCAGTCCTCGCCGGCGCCGCCGTGCCCGCCGCTTGGCCCAAGGATCTCCGCAAGGGTACCGACACGCTGGATGTGTGGATCGACTCCGGCTCCAGCCATTTGGCGGTCTGCGCGCGCCATCCGGACCTCCATTGGCCCGCCGACCTTTACCTCGAAGGTTCCGACCAGCATCGCGGTTGGTTCCAGTCCTCCCTGTGGACCGCGATCGCCGTCAAGGGCACGGCGCCGTACCGCGCCGTCCTCACGCACGGCTTCGTCGTGAACGAGAAGCGCCAGAAGATCTCGAAGTCCGACAACCCGAGCGGCAAGCCGCAGACCGCCGATGACTACGTCAAGAAGTACGGCGCCGACATCGTGCGCCTCTGGGTCGCCTCGGAAAACTACCAGAGCGACATCCCGATCTCGGACGCCATCTTCGAGACCATCTCGAACCAGTATCGCGGCATGCGCAACTCGCTGCGCTACCAGCTGGGCAACCTCTATGATTTCGACGCGGCCAAGGACGCGCTCCCGGTCGCGCGGTTGACGCCCATCGACCGCTGGGTCCTCGTCGAGACCGCCAAGCTGATCCGGGAAGTCACCGATGCCTGCGACCGCAACGAGTTCCACCGCGCCGCCGCCGCGTTGGCGGGCTTCACGACGGGCACGCTCTCGGCGAACTACCATAACGTCGTGAAGGACCGGCTCTACACGACCGCCCCGAACGACCCGCTCCGTCGCTCCACGCAGACCGCCCTCGACCTCGTCCTGCGCGCCTACCTGAAGCTCATCGCGCCCTTCGTCCCGTTCACGGCGGATGAAGCTTGGTCGCACCTGCACGCCCGCACCGAGTACGTCGACGCCACCTGCATCCACCTGCAGGACTGGCCCGCCGTCGATGCCGCTTGGGAGGATGCCGAGGGTTTGGCCGCCCACGCCGCCGTCACCGCCATCCAGGCCTTGGCCGCCCAGGTCAATGTCCCCTTGGAACGCCTCCGGCAGGAGAAGAAAATTGGCCAGTCGATGGAAGCCGCCGTCGTCGTGACCGGGGACCCGGCCGACCCCGATTTCGCCCTCCTTTCGCAACAGGTCGGCCTTTTGACCGAGCTTTGGATCGTCTCGGCCGTGACCTTGCAGCCTGAGCCGAAGGCCCCGCTGGCGTTTGCCGTGGACCACGCTCCTGGGGTGAAGTGCCCGAGGTCTTGGCGCTGGGTGCCTACGCTTGTGGACGCCGGGAAATACGGTATGGTATCTCCACGGTGCCGCGACGCCCTTGCCGCCAAGTACCCGCAATCCTAATCACCACTCTTCATGTCCAAGAAACCCGCCCCTAAAAAGCCCGCCGCCAAGTCCGCCCCCAAGGCCAAGACTCCCGCCAAGGCCAAGCTTGCCGCCAAGCCGGTCAAGAAGCCCGTCGCCAAGGTGGTCCCGCCCGTCGCCAAGAAGACGCCCGCCCCGACCAAGCCTGCGCCCAAGGCGATGGCTCCCGTGAAGGCCTCGCCCGCAAAGGCCGGCAAGGTCGTCGGCAAGCCTGCTCCCATCGTTGCCCCCGCCAAGGGTGCCAAGGCTCCGGTCGCCGCGCCGAAGTCCGCCAAACCCGTCAAGGGCGCGAAGAAGGACACCAAGGCCGAGCATGAGAAGCAGAAGCAACTCCTCGACAAGCACCGCGTCATCCACGATCAGGCCACCACGTTGGAAGCTCCGGTGCGCGCGAAGCTGCAGTTCTTCACCTTCGACAACATCCTCGAACACCTCAAGGGGCGCAAACGCGAAGGGGCCAAACTGAACCTCTGGGTGCCGGAAGAAGAGCGGAAAGCGCGCGAGAAAGCCGCTACGGCCGCCCGGGAAAAAGGCCACAAGTCGCACAACATCGCGGCCGCTTCGATCGCCGACCTGCTCGGAGGCGTGAATCCTTTCCGCAAGGGTGGCGGCATGGTGGATGAGTCCAAGCAGATCCCGGAAAAACTGCGTCGTTATTACCACCTCCTGACCGCCATGCGTGAAGCCATCCAGAAGGGTTTGGCCTTCCACTCCGAAGAGGCGCTCAAGAAGAACGGCAAGGACGACGCCGGTGACCTCTCGGGCTACTCCCAGCACCTCGCCGACGCCGGCACGGACACCGCGGACCGAGACTTCGCGCTCTCCCTGATCTCCAACGAACAGGAAGCCCTGAAGGAAATCGCGGACGCCATCGAGCGCCTCAAGTCGGGCAAGTACGGCATCTGCGAAATCACCAACAAGGCCATTCCGCACGCCCGGCTGATGGCGGTCCCCTTCACCCGCTACTCGCTGGAAGGCCAGAAGGAGCTGGAGCGCAATCGCCGGGCCCATCGTCGCCGCGGCAGCAACCCCCTCGGTGAAATCGGCGATGAAGTCGGTTTCGGCACCGGCGGCGGTGGCGGCGAAGACGATCAGCCCGAGACTTGAGCTCCGGAGCCTTCAGTCCTTTGCGGGTGCGCGCGTACACTACTTTCTGGGCGGTGGCGGTCGTGGCTTTCGTGACCGACGTCCTCACGAAGCTTTATATCGAGCGCCTCTTCCCGCTCCGGTTCGAAAACGACTGGGTCTACCACTTCTCCGAAAATCCCGAGCGTTCGCCCATCGCCGTCTTTCCTTGGCTTTGGATTGTCCACGTCGGCAACAAGGGAGCCGCGTGGGGCCTGGGGGCGCAGTATGACGTCCGCCCGTTCCTGGTCTTCTTGGCCTTGGTGGTCTTGGCCCTGGTTTGGCGTTGGCGCCACCCGTTGATGCGCGAACTGGCCGGGGGCCAGTTGGCTTTCGGCCTCTTCGTCGGCGGGACGCTGGGCAACGTGCGCGACCGTCTCTTCGGGGACCACGTCATCGACTTCATCGACGTCCATCTGCCGGGCTATCGCTTCCCCGCGTTCAACATCGCCGACTCCTGCATCTGCGTGGGCGTCGTCCTCTACCTCTTCATGTCCTACCGCCAGGATTACCTGCGCCGGGAGGCCATCGCCTCGCACGCCGGCGAGGATCAGCCGCGGGTTTAGGATGGACGCCGTGCGCTTCGATGTGGCGGCGCACCCGGGCGCCCAAGCCTACAAGCTGCTGGCCGGGCTGGTGGTCCCGCGGCCCATCGCGTTGGTCACGACGGTCGACGCCCAAGGGGTCGTCAACGCGGCCCCGTTCTCGTTCTTCAACGTCATGGGCACGGAGCCCCCGTTGGCCGTGTTGGCGCCGGGCGACCGCGACGACGGTACGCCGAAGGACACCGCGGCCAATCTCTTGTTGAACGGCGAGTGCGTGATCCATCTTTGCGACGAGCCCATGGCCGACCGCATGGTCGCCTGTGCGCGTGCCTTGCCACCCGGCGAGAGCGAGGTCGCCCACGCGCATTTATCCACGCGACCCGCCGAGCGCGTTCGCCCACCCATCTTGGTCGATTGCCCGGTCGCCTTGGAGTGTCGGGTCCTCGACATCCGGAAGTATGGCGACAATCGGGTCGTCGTCGTGGAAATCCTGTTGGCGCACGTGCGGGCGGGCATCGCGGACCCGGCGACTTGGCGCGTGGACTATGCGCGCTATGCCCCGGTCGGTCGCATGAACAGCCCCGATGGTTACGTGCGGACGCACGACGTCTTCCGCAAGGACTTCCCGCGCGCTTAGGCCGCCTTGCCGAGGCGCTTCACGACGGTCGCGAAATCGTCGGGCAGCGGGGCGGTCAGGTCGATCGGCACGCCGGCCACGAGGCCCTGGATCCGGCCGAGGTGGAGCAGCAGGCAACGGTGCAAGGGCTTGTCTTCGCCTTTGTTGAGGCGGCCCCGGCGGGTCGTGTCGGTGAGCGTCACGCGACCGGAGCGCGCGTACTCCAGCTCCCCGGCGATGCGCAGCCCGCATTCGTTCGCATGGGCGCGGATCTGGTCGCGACGGGGGAAGCGCGTGGTCGCCGTCCAGCGCCGCCAGCGATTGAAGATCTCGCCGCCGTGGAAGGTCGTCTCGGCTTGTTTGCCGAGGCGGTGCGAGACGAAGGCCCGCCCGCGCGCGTCGTCCATGCCCAGCGGGAGATCGCAGAGTCCGCCTTCGGCGGGCGCCTCTTCGGTGCGGGCGATGAAGTCGTAGGTGAAGTTGAGCTGAAAGGAGCCGATGGCGTCGCGCCATGCGGCGAGCGTGCTGGCGCGGTCGGCGAGGATGAGCAAGCCGGAGACCTGGGGTTCCGGTCCGAAGGCCACGGCGGGCTCCTTGAGTCCCAGCTTCACCATCTCCGGTTTCTCGAGTTGGAGTTGGACGCGGAGTTCGCCGACCAAGTGGGCGGCGTTCTCCTGCCAGGGGTGGTCGTCGCTGGGTAGATTGACGGGCTTGTTGAGGGCGACCCAACCCGGCCCGTGCGTGAGCACGTCGAGCCGCAAAGGCGCCTCGCCGAAGACACCCGACGGGAAGCCGATGGAGGAAGGGAACGGACTCATCCTAAAACAAAAAAACCCCGGCGTCGCAGACGGCGGGGTTGTGGCGAGGCCCGGAAGGCATCACTTACTTCTTGGCCGCGGCCAACTTCTTCGCGAGGCGAGCCTTGATGCGGTTCGCCTTGTTGCGATGGATGACGCCCGTCTTGGCGGCCTTGTCGGCGGCGGAAGCGACGGCGGCAGGGCTGGCGGAAGCGGCCCCGGCGACGAAGCCCTTGACGAGGCTCTTGAGGCGGGTGCGGACGATCTTGTTGCGGGCGGCGCGAGCAGCGGTCTGGCGGATGCTCTTCTGGTTAGCTTTGATGTTGGCCATGTGTGTCAGTAGGGAAGCCGTGGGCAGCCCTCGGAGTCAACGCGGATTTAACGATTTCGCCCCCGGAGCCGGGAGCGTCGTCAAATTTGTCCTGCTGGTGGAAGGGGTGGGATTCGAACCCACGAACAGCGAAGCTGAACGGATTTACAGTCCGCGACCTTTAGCCACTTGGATACCCTTCCGGCCAGTAGGAAGGGCTTATTTGGCAGTCGGAGGCTCCCGTGACAAGCGCTTTCCCTCGCTTTTAGCGGTTCGGGCCTGGAAACGCCGAAAGGCCTTCACTCCCGGTGGTTTTTGGCTCATTCAGGGAGCATGGAGGCCATCCCGATCATCGTCTTGATTGATGGAGACTGTGCCTTGTGCAATCGGACAGCTCAATGGTTCGCCGCCCGCGATGCCCGCGGAACGATGGTTTTCGCGCCGAACAACGGAGAGACGGCCCGCATCCTCGGTGAGCCCCGGGGGGGCGATCAGGGGACCGTGGTGGTGTGGGTCGGGTCGCAGCGGCTGGTTCGTTCGACCGCTGTTTTCCGAATGATGAGGTGCCTCGGGGGGGCTTGGGGCCTCTTGGCCCGGTCGATGGGCTGGGTGCCCGGTCGTTGGGCCGACGCCGTCTATGGGTTGGTCGCACAGCGCCGACATTGGTTCGGGCGGCCGGCGGCTTGTACGCTCTTGAGCCCCCAGCACCTCGCGGACTAACCTGCGCGGATGAAGCTCCTGCTTGCTCTCGCCGCCGCGTTGCCGCTCGCGGGCTGTGGTGTTTTCACGACTTACGTGCAGAACGATGCCCAAGCCCAGATGGAGCGCGATAGCGCCGAGCGTCAGGCCCGCCTGAAGGCCGAGGGTAAACTGAACGCCAAGGAACTGGAGGTCTTGTCCGCCCGCATGGGTTGGGTGCGGGCGGATGCGAACGGGCTCCCCGACGCTCTGTCGATCGAGGAAATGGAGCGCCGCGCCAAGGCGGCCAAGGGCCAGCGGCCTTAGTCCCGCAGGCTTGCAACTCGCCTCGACTGTCCCACGCTGGCCCTGCCCCCGATGTTCATCTACGTCCTCAAGCGACTGGCCGAAATGATCCCCGTCCTCTTGGTCGTGGTCGTGGCCACGTTCTTCTTGGCGCATGCGGTGCCCGGTGGTCCGTTCGACAAGGAACGTCCCATGCCGGCGGAGGTGAAGAAGCAGGTCGAAGCCTACTACGGATTGGATCAGCCGCTCCACGTGCAGCTCGGCAACTATATCGGCAACCTTGCGCACGGCTCCTTGGGCCCGTCGATGAAGTATCCCGGTTGGACGGTGAACCAGATCATCGGTGCACGCATTCCGGTCTCCGTGATCCTCGGGTCGCTCTCCTTGCTCATCGCCATCTTGGTCGGTATTCCGATCGGCGTGATCGCCGCGTCCCGGCCCAACACTTGGATGGACCGGTTGCCCATGGGCTTGGCGCTCATCGGCATCTGCGTCCCGTCTTTCGTGTTCGGGCCTTTGTTGGCCTTGGTCTTCTCGCTCCAACTCGGCTGGTTCCCGCCGTGCGGTTGGGGTTCCGTTTCGCACCTCGTGCTGCCGTCGTTGGCGCTGGGCCTGATCACCGCGGCGCCCTTGGCGCGGCTGACGCGCGGGGAGCTCATGGAAGTCTACACCTTGGACTACGTGCGCACCGCGCGGGCCAAGGGCGTTTCGCCGACGCGGGTGCGTTTCGTGCACGCGTTGCGGAACGGCATCTTGCCCGTCGTGACCTACCTCGGACCCGCCGCCGCCGCCTTGGTCTCCGGCTCTTTCGTCGTCGAATCCCTCTTCGACGTCCCCGGCGTCGGCCGCCTCTTCGTCACCGCCATCATCAACCGCGACGTCCCGGTCATCCTGGGGACGACCTTGCTCTATGCGGTCGCCTTACTCTGCCTTAACCTGGTGGCCGACCTCGCGAAGGCCGCCCTGGACCCGCGCACCGCGCGCGATCGCCGATGAGCACCGCCCTCACCAACACCTCCGCCCCGACCGAAACCGGCTGGCAACGCTTCCAGCGAGATCGCACCCCGGTCATCGCCCTGTGGTTCTTGGTCGGCGTCGCCGCCCTCTGCTTCAGCTCGCCCCTCCTGACGGCCCTGCACCTGTTGCCTGACTACAAGGCGCAGGACCTCGCGCTGGGCCCGGTGGCCCCGTGCGCCGCCCATTGGTTGGGGACCGACCTCCTGGGGCGCGACCTGCTCGCGCGCCTGCTGCAAGGCGGTATGATCTCCATCTCGGTCGGCTTGATCGCCACGACCGTCGCGCTGTTCGTCGGTGTCATCTACGGCGTCGTGGCGGCCGAAATCGGCGGACGCTTCGAGGACCTCGCCATGCGGGTGGTCGACATCGTGAGCACGCTCCCGCTGACGCTCATCGTCATCCTTTGCACGGTGGTCTTCGGACAGAACATCTGGATGATTTTCCTGGCGGTGGGCGGCGTCTCTTGGCTCACGATGGCCCGCATCGTCTGCACCAAGACCCGTTCCCTGAAGAACCGCCAATTCGTCGAGGCGGCGGTTGCCTTGGGCCAATCTCGGACGGGCATCGTCCTGCGGCATTACCTTCCGAACCTTTCCGGCACCATCGCGGTCTATGCGACCCTCACGGTCCCGGGCGTCATGTTGCTCGAGGCCTTCGTCAGCTTCCTCGGCCTCGGCGTGAAGTCGCCGATGACTTCCTGGGGCATGATGATCAAGGAAGGCTCCGACGTCATGGAGCAGTGCCCATGGCTGCTGTTCATTCCCTCGGTCGTCTTTGCCGGGACCTTGCTGTCGCTCAGCTACCTCGGGGATGGTTTGCGCGATGCCTTCGACCCGCGCACGGCCAAGAAATAAGATGACGCTGCGCCGTTACATCGTGATCAAGGCCGACGGGGCCGAGGGGGACGAGTTTGAGGTCGATCTGCCGGCGGACGCGCCTGACTTCACCCAGCACCCCGTGACGAAGGAGGTCTGCCGGCGGATACTCTCGACCCCGAGCCTGACGATTCGTTATGGCGAAGGCGCGATGAAGCAGGCCGTTTCCGACAAGCGTCTCGCCCAAGCAGGGTTTCAGAAGCTGGAGAAGAACGGCGAAGGCGGTTGGACGAAGGTCAACTGAGCCCGCCGCCAACCCCACCAAACGAAACACCCTGCCGGTGGGCAGGGTGTGACGTCGTCAGGGTGGGCGTTTCCGCCGTGTAGAGGGGACTTAGGCCTTCGGAGCGGCAGCAGCGGCAGCGCGGGCACGCTTCACGAGCGACTTCGCGGTGTCGGAGGGCTGGGCGCCGAGCTTGACCCAATGGTCGACGCGCTCGACGTTGATCACGAGAGGGATGGCCTTGCCGCGGGCGGCAGGGTTGTAGTGGCCGAGGACTTCGACGAAGCGGCCGTCACGGCGGATGCTCTGTTCGGCAACGACGAGGCGATAGGTCGGCTCGTTCTTGGTACCGAAGCGTTGGAGGCGGATGCGTAGCATAGTGGTGGAGAAGAGGGAGGGAGATTCCGGATGTCTGGACGAGCCAAACGAGGGATGTGGAAAGACGCAGGCGGGGAAGGGGGAGTCAAGCCTGCAGGCGGCGTTTTTTGAAAAAACTTAGGACCCCCGTGCAGCCTAAAAATGTCTGTATGCAGGCTAAGTAACTAATAAGCAGAAGGTTGATTTGCCTGATTGCAGTCGTTTGCGTGGCTAGGTCTTTATCCTTGGGTATAAAAAAGCCCCGCAAGCGGGGCTTTTAAAGGGCGCAGGGAGCGCTTACTTGGCTTCGGCAGCGGCCGAAGGGTCGTAACGCTTTTCCTTAACCTTGGTGGCCGACTTACCGTGACGGTCGCGGAGGTAGAAGAGGCGGGCGCTTCATGACCTGGGACACGCGCTCGACTTCGATCTTCTCGATGTTCGGGGAGTGGACCGGGAAGGTGCGCTCGACGCCTTCACCGAAGGAGACGCGGCGAACGGTGAAGGTTTCCTGGACGTTGCCGCCCTTGCGGGAGATCACGATGCCCGAAAAGGCCTGCGTGCGCTCTTTGTCGCCTTCGCGGACCTTGGTGGAGACGCGGACGCCATCACCGACCTTGAAAGTGTCGTGGCCGCGGCCGGGCTTCAGCTGCGATTGGGTGGCGTATTGGAGGAGGGGATGGTTGCTCATGGCTGGTGTTCTTGGTCTTCCAGTAGGTCGGGCCTGCGGTGCTTTGTCTTCTCGATTTGCTTTGCCCGGCGCCACTTTTCGATTTCGGCGTGGTGTCCTCCTAGGAGGACCGGGGGCACCTCGAGACCATCATAAACAGCGGGTCTGGTGTACTGCGGAAAGGCGAGCAACTTGCCGTTGTAGCTGTCCCCCGTCAAGGAGTTTTCCTCGCCCAGGACCCCGGGAATCTGCCGACCGATACAATCGACGAGGACGCAGGCGGGGAGGGTGCCATTGGTCAAAACATAGTCCCCAATCGAAATTTCACGGGTAACTTTGCGGTCCCGGAAGCGCTGATCGATACCCTCATAGTGTCCCGAAACGAGGATTAAGTGGCTTTTTTGGGCTAATTCGCGGGCCAAGGGGTTGGTCAACTGCTCCCCGTCGGGGCAAAGGTAGATGACCTCACAATCCGGGGTGGCCAAGGCGTCCACGGCATCAAAAAGGGGCTGGCAGGTCATCAGCATGCCGGGACCACCCCCATACGGGATGTCGTCGACCTTTCGGTGCTTATCCTTCGAGTACTGGCGGAGGTCGTGGGCCTTGAAGCCGAGGGTACCCTTTTCGATGGCGCGACCGATGACGGATTCCTGAAGGAAGCCATCGGCCATGGCCGGGAAGAGGGTGAGAAGGTCGATGCGGATGGCCACGGCGATGTCAGACCATCCAACGGGAGAAAGCCGACCGAGGGCAAGCCTCGGTAACGGGCTTCACTTCTTCTTCCGCAGGTTCATCCGGGTCTCAGGCTCGGCCGGGACGGGCTTACCGACTTCGTCGACCGGGGCGGTGAAGAGGTAGCGCCAGACGTCTTCCTGCAGCGGCACGCCTTTGGCGTCCTTGGGTGGGTTCTTGCCGACTTGGACGAAGCCGTGGGCTTTGTTGGCGTCGCCTTTGACGTCGTACTTGGTGATCAGGCGCCGCGAGTTGCCGTAAGGATACTTGGCTTCGTCGGTATTCACGATCGGGCCGAACTTGTTCAGGCCGAGGAGCAGCCAGGAGCGCGGGTAATGGTCGGCGCTCCAGCCGCCGTCGAGCACGTGGCTGTAGCCGAAGTAACGGTTGGCGGGCGTCGCCGAAGGCAGCGCTTGCCAATCATCGAGCTGGTCGCGCGGGCCGCAGAACATCACGATGCGCGCGCACTTCTGCGCGATGCCGAAGCGGGCCGAGGAGGTCGCGCCGTGCGAGGCTCCCGAGACGATGACTTTCTCCCAGTCGAGGCCTTTGCCGTCCTTCGTGAGGAAGAATTCCCAGCGGCCCGGCGGGTTGGCTTTCGCCAACGCCTTCACGAGTTGGTAAGCGCGTTCCTTCATGCTGTCCGGACCGGGGATGTCGATGGCCTTGGACGCGTCCATGCCGGTGGTGGCCTCGAGGCGGATGTTGCCGAGGTGCTGCGGGTCATTGAGCGGCTCGGTGTTGAGCTTGGCGAACCACTCGCGCGCGTAGGCGACCTGGATGTAGTGCAGGCCGTAGCCGTTGACCTTTTCGGCCAAGGGCTGGCTGTGGGCCATGAGCCAGATGACGAGTTGGCCTCGCGGCGCCACGCGCGTATCGACCAGCGCCCTTTGGGTGTCGGCCGGCTTGCCCGCGGCCTCGAGGACGAACCCGACCTCCGGGTGCGACTTGCAACGCGGGTCGATCTCGCTCGCCCGCAGCGTCAGGCTATAGGCTTGGGGCTTCGGGTCGGTGAACTTAAGCGCGGGTTCGGCCGCGTCGGCGAAGCCCGTGAGGGCCAGAAGGAGGGGCAGGAAGGACTTCATGGGGATACGACACTCAAGCCGCTCGCCGCCTGCCCTGCAACCCTTCTGCTCGCCGTCGTTTACTTCGGCAGCTTGCCGTCCACCGCGGTCAGGGCCGGCTCGATGATTTCCTTGGGCGCCCATTGGTGCCCGCCTTCGAACTCGAACACCTCGATGCGCGCGCCGAAGGACTTCTTGAGGCGGGCGGCTTCCTTGTAATTCATGTCTTTCTTGCCGAAGGTGCCGGCGACCGACTTCACCTTGATGTCCTTGGTGACATAGGTGCCGTCGGGATTGATGTCGCTGCAGCCGGCGCCTTGGAGGATGAGGCCACCGAAGCCAGGGACCAGCGTGACGAACAGGGAACTGGCACGGGCGCCGCCGGAAAAGCCGGTCGCGACTTTCTTGCCTTCGGCGACGCGCATCCGCTTCACGACGTCTTCATGGGCCGCGAGGAAGTTGCCGAGGATCGGCTCCCACGGGCCATTCTTGGATTCTTCCAGCATCACGGCGATGTAGCCGTGCGCCTTGATCCAGTCGCCCATGGCGCCGAGCTTGGCCTTGCCGTTGGGGTCGGCGATGAAGATCGTCTTCCAGGTCTTTTTCGGGTCAGCCGAGTAGCCTTCGGGGACCCAGAGCTTGTAATGGTAGGTGCCCGACATCGCGGCGTTCTTGCCCGCGCCTTTGTAGGTGCAGGTGATGCGCGTTTCCGTCCCGTCCTTGAGCGCCTCGGTCAAGGGCGTCGGAGGATCTTCCGCTCCCTTGGTGGGTGCGACCTTCGCTCCGGTGCTCGCGCTGCCGGCCGAGCCACCACCAGCGGCCACCGCTTTCGCGGTGGCTTTCGCCTTTTCGGCGTTGGTGGCGCCATGCGCGGCCGGCGGGACGCAGGCGAGGGCGACAAGGGCGAGCAGGGCGGCGGCGGTCTTCATGGACGAAAGGGGCGTTAGCGACGGCGGGCCTTCTTGTTCTTCATCGCATCGACCTTGGCTTTGACCTTGAGGGCGACGATGGCGAGCGAGATGGCGGCGAAGCCGGCGAAGAGGATGTTGCTGAGTTGGAAGCCGCCGAAGCCGTCATCGGCGGCGCCATCCGGGGCCCCCAGGACTGGGCGGAGGGCCGGCGCTTCCTTGGGCGCTTCCTTGGGCGCCAAGGCGTTGATCACGGGCTCGCTGGTCTTGAGCAAGGAGTAGTAGGCTCCCTCGAACTTGGCCGCGCCGCTGAACGTGCCGTACACGCTGAACTTCTGTCCCAAGGTGTGGCCGCTGCCTTGAATGACGACCGGCGTGGGGACGGGCGCGTCGAGCACCATCACCAGTTCCAAGCCGTCGAGTTCCGTGTGGATCAGCTGGACGAGGATGGGCCGTCCGGCGGGGAGCTCCGTTTGCCGGGCCGAGACTTGGGCGCGCAAGGCCTCGATTTCCGCTTGGTCCTCGCGGCTCATGGCGCCCTTCGCCGGCGCGACGGGGGCCGGTGATGGGTCGTCGCGGAGCTTCTGACGGAGTTGTTCGAGCTCGGCCAAGTCGTCCGGCGAGACCGGCGGCGGCGTCGGTTTATCCGCCGCCGCGACGGCGAGGCATAGGCCAAGGAGGAGTGGGGTCGCCCAACGCATCGCCCGAACTTAAGCCGACCTCGGGGCGGAGGGCAAGGATGGGTGGAGGTGCTTTGCGACTTGGAAGTCGGAACGGCCCCAGCCTAATAACGTCAGCCCATGAAGCCGCCGCTCCCGCCTATCCTCGAGGTCGCCCGCCTGCGCATCGCCCGCGAAGGCAAGGTCATCCTCAAGGGCATCGATTGGACCGTGCGCGCCGGCGAGCACTGGGTCCTCCTCGGCCCCAATGGTTCGGGCAAATCTTCGTTGTTGGCGGCGTTGACGGGTTATTTCGCGCCCACCGCCGGGCGGGTCACCGTCCTCGGCGAAACGTTCGGTCGCAGCGACTGGCGTGAACTGCGTCGGCGCATCGGCTTGGCGGGCCCGTCGGTCGCCGCGATGGTGCAACCGTCCGAACCGGCCCTGCATGTCGTCGCGGGCGGCGTCGACGGCGTCATCAACCTTTGGCGCCGGCCGCCGGCCGCCGTCTTGGCGCGCGCCCGCAAGATGCTGCGGCAGTTGAAGGTCGGTGCGCTGGCAGCCCGTCCCTTCGGGCATCTCTCCCAAGGTGAGCGCCAGCGCGTGCTCATCGCCCGGGCGTTGATCGGCCGGCCGGCCTTGCTCATCCTGGACGAGCCGTGCGCCGGCCTCGACCCCGCCGCCCGGGCGGATTTCCTGGCGTTGCTGCAACGACTGCCGACGGTGGCCAAGGGCACGTCCGTCGTGCTCGTGACGCACCACGTCGAGGAGATCGTCCCGGTCTTCACGCACGCGCTGCTCTTGCGGGCGGGCGCCAAATTGGCCGCGGGCCCCGTCGCCGAGGTCCTGCGTCGGCCGCAGTTGGCCGAGTTGTTCGGGCGGCCGGTGGTGCTGTCGAGGAAGCGGGCCGGCTGGAGCCTGCGGACGCCTTGAGGGCGGCCTTCAAGCGGGTTTCGGCTTTGCCTTCCGCCCGTTTCCTTCTTCCAGTCCCCTTCCGATGCCTTCGCCTTTCGAAAACCTGCTCCCCCGCTACGACGCCGTCGTCATTGGCGCCGGCCTGGGCGGCATGACGGCCGCGAACAACCTGGCCAAGTTCGGCCGGAAGGTGCTCCTGCTCGAGCACCATTACCAGCTCGGAGGCTTGGCGACCTTTTTCAAGCGCGCCGGTGGCCACGTGTTCGACATCTCCCTGCACGGCTTCCCGCATGGGATGATCAAGTCGACCCGCCGCTACTGGACGAAGGAAATCTCCGACCGCATCCACCAGCTGCACGACGTCCGGTTCATCAACCCGGATTTCGACGTCCGGACGACGTTCGACCGCGCGGACTTCACGCGGATCATGATCGAGCAGTTTCGCATTCCCGCCGAGACCGTGGAGGCTTTCTTCGCGCACCTCCGCTCGATGAACTACTACGACAACGACCCGCGCACGACGCGCGAGCTCTTCGAGCAGTTCTTCCCCGGCCGGCCCGACATCCAGCGCCTGCTGCTTGAGCCCATCGCCTACGCCAACGGTTCGACCCTCGACGATCCGGCCATCACGTTCGGCATCGTCTTCTCGAACTTCATGTCGAAGGGGGTGTTCATCTTCCAAGGCGGCACGGACACCATGATCAACCTCATGACGGCGGAGATGAAGGCCAATGGGGTCGACATCCGCCGCAACGTGCTCGTCGAGAAGGTGCTCGTCGAGAAGGACGCTTCGGGCCGCCGCCGCGTGGTCGGGGTGAAGCTCCGCGGCACGCGGCTGGGCGAAGAGGCCGAAGTGGCGTGCGCCACCGTCGTCTCTAACGCGAACATCAAGGACACCGTCCTGAAGCTGGCGGAGGCCACGGCCTTCGATGGCGCCTTCCTCGAGCAGGCCCGCCAGGTCCGCGTCAACACCTCCTCCTGCCAGGTCTACATGGGCGTCCGGACGGGCGAGAGCATCCCGCACATCGGCGACCTCGTCTTCACTTCGGAGGCGAAGCCCTTCTCCAGCCGCGAGCTCATCGATTTCCATACGACCTCGCGCACGTACTCGGTCTACTACCCGGACACCCGTCCGCACACCAAGATCCCGCGTTACGCGATCGTCACCTCCGTCAACCAGCGCTACGAAGACTGGGCCAACCTCTCCGAGGCCGACTACCAGACGCATAAGGCGCGCGTCATCGAGGAATCCTTCCGCGGGCTCGAGAAGTTCATCCCCGACATCCGCTCCAAGGTCGACCATGCCGAGGCGGCCACCCCGCGCACGGTCAACCGTTACGTCCGCCACGTGGGGGGTACTTCCTTCGGCACCAAGTTCGAAGGGCTCAAGGTGTCGATGGGCCTGCCCGAACAAGTGGGCGGGCTATACCACGCCGGCAGCGTGGGCATCATCATGTCCGGCTGGTTGGGCACGATCAATTACGGCGTGATTGTTTCGGCCAAGGCCGATGCCTACCTGCGCGATCCGGAGGCCGGTCCGCTCGGCGAGGCCGCCGCCAGCGCCGGCATCTGACGTCGCCATGGCTTGACGGTGGGAAAAGAATGCCAATTCTCCCGCCATGGCTAACGACCCGAAGTCCGAAGGTGTCCTGCAAAAGCTGGAGCATGGTCTGGAGTATTTCATCTTCGCCAGCCGCTGGGTGCAGGCCCCGATTTACATCGCCCTGATCTTCGCCGCCATCGCCTACGCGTGGAAGAGCGTCCAGGAATTGATCCACCTGCTCGCCGGGTTCGCGACCGCCACGGAGAGCTCCATCATGTTGGGCATCCTTTCCTTGGTCGACATCTCCATGGTGGCCAACCTCGTGAACATGGTCGTCGTCGGCGGCTACGTGACGTTCGTCAGCCGGATCGATTTCGGCGAAAACGGCGACCGCCCGGATTGGCTCGACCACATCAACGCCAATACGCTGAAGGTGAAGCTGGCGGGCAGCTTGGCGAGCATCTCGGCCATCCACCTCCTGAAGAGCTTCATCGACATCACCTCGGCGGCTTCGGCCGATAAGCCCATGACCGCCAGCCACGAGAAGGTCATCCTCTGGCAAGCGATCATCCACGCGGTCTTCCTGGTGTCGATGATCCTCTTCGCGTGGGGCGAGCGGATGCAGCGCCACGGCGACCACGAGTAAGCCCGCCCGTTAGTCCAGCAGGTTCTCCTTCAGGAAGAGGACCGTGGCTTGGAATTGGAAATCGGCGTTCGACTTCTTGGCGAAGCCGTGGCCCTCGTCGTTGGCCATCACGAACCAGACGCGCCCGCCCTGGGCGCGGATGGCGTCCCGCATCCGCTCCGCCTCAGTGAAGGGCACGCGGGGGTCATTGCGACCTTGGATGATGAGGAGGGGCGCGCGGATCCGGTCGGCGTGGTTCGCGGGCGAGATGCGCTCCAGGAACGCGCGCACCTCGGGCTTGCGTTCATCGCCGTACTCCAGCCGACGATTGGCGCGGCGGTAATCCGCGGTGTCCCGCAGGAAGGTCACGAAGTTGGCGATGCCGACGTTGTCGATGCCGCAACGGAAGCGTTCGGGGTAGTTGGTCAGGCAGGCCAGGCTCATGAAGCCGCCGTAGCTGCCGCCGTAGACCGCGACGCGCTTGGCGTCGAGGCGGTCGGATTTCGCGACCCAATCAAGCACGGCGCCGACGTCCTTGACCGCATCTTCCCGCTTGATCGTGTCGTCGAGGCTCAGGTACGTGCGGCCGTAGCCGGTCGAGCCGCGGATGTTCGGGTAGACCAGCGCCACGCCGAGTTCGTTCAGATAATAGAGCGCCGAACCCCGATACCCGGGACGCGACTGGCCTTCCGGTCCGCCGTGGAACAACATCAGCACCGGGCGCTTCCCCGGGAACTTCTTGGCGTCCGGGTAGTAGACCAAGGAGGGGATGCTCAGGCCATCGAAGCTCGGCGTCCGCACGACTTCCGGCTGGGTCACGGGGATCTCCTTCTTGGGCTTCGTCGTCCGGTTCGTCCAGCGGGTGAGCGCCCCCGCCGCTAGGTCCAGCGACCAGGCGTCGCTGGCGGAGTCTTCGCTGTTGAGGGTGAAGCCGAGCTCGTGGCTGCCCGCCCGCCAGGCGAGGTTGCTGAGGACGCCGGGTTTGAGCGCTGGTACCGGGATTTCCTTGCCCGTCTCGAGGTTCCAGCAGCGGAGCTGCGAGAAACCTTCCACGTTCACGGCAAAGGCGAGCCGCTTGCCGTCGGAGGACACGGCGAGTTCTTCGGCGTCCCACTTCGGGTCGGGTACGAGCAGCGCGAGTTTACCGGTCGCGACCTCGAGGCGCATGACGGAAAGGAAGTCGGACCCATGGTTGGTCAGGGCGTAGATCGCCCGGTCGCCTTCGGCGAAGACGGCTTGCTGGTAGAGGCAGGCGACGCCCTTGGGACTCACTTGCGTGCGCTTGCCCGTGGCGACTTCCACGGTCCAGAGGCGCGAGGCGGCGTTGCCGAGGCTTTGGCGCACCAGCAGGAACTTGCCGTCCGCGGTCCAGTCGACCGGCGACCAGCCGCCCGCGTCGAGGCGGACGAGTTCGCGCGGCTCGGCGAGGCCGCGGACATCGGCGATGAGGATGTCGCTATCCTTGCCGTTGCGCCGATTGGAGCTGAAGGCGATCAGCGTGCCGTCCTTGGACCAGATCGCATCGGTGTTGCGTGATTTGCCGTCCGTCAGGCGCCGGGGCGGCTGCTCAGGGTGGGCCGTGTCCGTCAGCCAAAGCTGGAAGTTCTCATCGCCGCCTTTGTCGACGGAATACAGCAGGCGCGTGCCCTTGGGCTGGAACTTTCCGCTGCGTATCGTGTCGGGTCCCCGGGTGACTGGGGTGCGCTTCGCCAGGGGCGCCGCCATCGTGTGCAGGTGGGAGGCGTCGCCGATGCGTGTCGTCACCAAGATGGCTCGCTGGGTGGTGGCCCAGCCGCGGAAACCGGCGCCACCGAGGTTGGCGTAAGGCTCGAGTTCGGCCTTCAGCTCGGGCGTGATGGCGGGAACGCCTTCGACGACGAGGTTGGCGGGGTGCTGCGGGATGGCCTGGCAGGCGGACAGCAGGAGCAGCAGGCTGAGCAGGGCGGGGCGGACCATGATGTTGTCATATAAATGGTATGACATTGGGTTGGTCGATGCCGAAGATGGCTCGCCTCCGCGGGGCTTCCCCGTCACGGTATCCCCATGCGTTGCCTGTCGCCCCACGTGCTTTTGCTTACCCTCGCCGCCGCCATCCTGCCGGCCGCGGAAGGCCTCACCCGCAGCCAAGCGGAAGCGGCCGTCGCGGCGATCGCCGCCGAGCGGACGGAGGAACTCAAGAAAGCGCGCGCGCCCGAGGTCGCCGCGAAGGAGCTCAAACTCGGCGACAAATCCCTCCGCTGGTTGGAAAAGGAATTCAACCTCGCGCCTGAGGGGCAACGCAGCCTGTGGATCTCGATGCATGGCGGCGGCGGCGCCCCAGCGGCGGTGAATGACCAGCAGTGGAAGAATCAGATACGTCTTTATGCGCCGGCGGAAGGCATCGTCGTGGCGCCGCGCGCTCCGACCAACACCTGGAACCTTTGGCATGAAGGGCATATCGATCCCATGTTCGCCCGTTTGATCGACGACTTCGTGGCGGTGCGCGGCGTGCATCCGGCGAAGGTCTATCTCCTGGGCTACTCCGCCGGCGGCGACGGGGTCTGGCAGTTGGCCCCGCGCATGCCCGACCGCTTCGCCGCGGCCGCGATGATGGCGGGCCATACCAACGGCGTGAGCACGCTCGGGGTGCGCAACCTGCCCTTCGCGATGTTCGTCGGCGGTGCCGATACCGCGTACAACCGCCACAAGGTCGTCGCCGAGAAGATCGCCGAATTTGGTCGCCTGCAGCAGGAGGATCCCGAGGGCTATGCCCACCTCGGCCGCGTCTACGAAGGGCTGCCGCATTGGATGGGCCTGAAGGATGCGGAAGCCTTGCCGTGGATGGCCAAGTTCACCCGCACCGCTTGGCCCAAGAAGGTCGTGTGGGTGCAGACGGGCGTGACCCATGCGCAGTTCTATTGGCTGCAGGTGCCCGCGGAAGTCGCCAAGCCGGGCCAAAAGCTCGTGGCCACCGTGCGCGGTCAAGCCATCACGCTGACCGGCGACGTCCCGAAGGGCACGGCCCTCCGCCTGAGCGACGCGCTCGTCAACCTCGATGAACCCGTGACCGTGACGGTGAACGGGCAACCGGCTTTCCAAGGCAAGGTGCCGCGTTCGGAAGCCGTGATCCGCGCGGCGCTGACGGGCCGGCTCGATCCCCCGATTTGCCCCACGGCTCTCCTGACGCTCTGAAATGAAAACCCTCCTCTGTTTCTGCGGCCTCGCCGCCATCCTCCGCGCGGCTCCCGCCAAGGATCCCTACCCGGTTTCGGTTCCGGCGATCGCGGTGACGCATCCCGCGACCGACGCGCCCGGCTTCACCGCCCTGTTCAACGGCAAAGACCTGGCGGGGTGGCGGACCAAGGGGAATTGGGTCTACGCGACCGACGGCTCCATCACGTTGCAGCCGCGCGCCGGCGAAACCGGCTGGAAGCGTTTCGACGCCTATCTCTTCACCGAAAGGAAATACCGCGACTTCGTCCTCGACCTCGAGTTCAAGATCGAGCCCACGGGGAATTCGGGCGTTTTCTTCGCGGTCGCCGATCCGCTGAATCCGGTGGAAAAGGGCATCGAGCTGCAGGTCCTCGATACGCACGGCTTGGCCACGCCCGGCAATCACGACTGCGGCGGGATCATCAAGGCGATGGGCCCGGCCAAGAACATGGTGAAGCCGGCCGGGGAGTGGAATCGCTACACCCTCACGCTCAAGGAGCGTTTGCTCCACGTCGACTTCAATGGCCAGCGCATCATCGTCCTGAAGCTCGACGCATCCACGATGAAGGATCGCCCCGCGGAGGGCCATGTCGGGTTCCAGGACGAGGCGAAGCGCGTCTGGTATCGGGGCGTACGCCTCCGGGAACTCCAGTAGTTCAGCGTCGCCAGCGTCGGCTCACCAGCCAGGCGCCGATCGGGATGCCCGCGCTCAAGGCGAGCGCGAGTCCGGAGCGGTCTTCCGTCAACGTGCCGATCCACGCGAAGGTCAGGCCGAGCGGGACGCTGCCGACGGTGAGGGCCCAGCAGAACGTGCGGAAGGGCATCCGCGCCAAGCCGGCCAAACAGGCGACCGCCTCCGGCAGGATCGGCAGCCATCGCGAGGTCAGGACGAGCCAGGCTCCGCCGCGGGCGAAGAGTTCCTCGGTGCGGGCGAGGCCGTCTTCGCCGGCGATCCAGATCGCCGCCGGTCGACCCGCCCAGCGGGCTAAAGCGTAGGCCGTCAGCCCGGCCAGCATCGAACCCAAGATCGAGAGCAGGCCACCGAACCAAAAGCCATAGGTCGCCCCGAGCGCGGACATGACGACCGTGCTGGGAATCGGCAACGCGATATCAGCGACCAACAAACCCACGCCGCCCGCCGCCGCCCACGGGCCGAGCGCCCGGAGCCAAGCGAGCGTGCCCGCCAAGCTGAAGGAGCGGTCAAAAGCTTCACCCCAGATGAGCCACGGACCGATGATGCCCGCCAGCAACAACGCCACCAAGGTGGCGAGCACGAGGTGTCCGCGGGTGAATTTCATCGCGAGCCGCGCAGGCTCTTCCAGGGCTCCTGGTCGCTGACGTCGACCATGAAGGGGCCTTGGCTGTCGCCAGGCGAGAGGATCGCGAGGATGGTGGCGTCCGCCGCCGAGCTATTGAAGGTCGCGTGCACGAGGCCCGCGGGGATGTGGGCGCTTTCGCCCGCCTTGAGGATGCGATGCTCCTTTTCGACCCACTGCTCCACCTCTCCTTTGAGAACGTAGATCATTTCCTCGAGCTCCGGGTGCGTATGGAAGTTATGGCCTTCCCCGGCCGGCAAGGTGGCTTCGCAGACTTGGAGGGCCTTGGCCGCGGTCACGCCCGGCCGACAGAGCCAGTAATTGGTCCGTCCTTTGTATTCTTCCTTCAAGGCGTTGGCGGTCGTGACGAAGCGCAGGTTTTGGCTCATTTCGCCTACTTAGCGGCATTTACGGCGAAGGGGCAAGAATGCACCTGCGGGACACCGTTGACTCCCGTGGGCCCTCGCCCCGAAATATCGGGCCTACCCCCTACCCATGAAATCACCCCTCCCCCTCCTCCTGGGCCTCTCCCTGTTGGCTCAGGTTTCCCTGCATGGCGCCGACGAAGCCAAGAAGCCGGCTGCCGATGCGACCAAGGTCGCGGTCAAAGCCGCCGCGCCCAAGGCGCCGGTGCAGCCCGCCGATGTCGCCGCGCCCAAACTCGGCCCCGACGGCAAGATCCAACCCGGCTTCCAGAAGTCCCACGAGGCCTTCGTGGAAATCGCCAAGAAGGGTGAAGCCCAGGTCGTGTTCCTCGGCGACTCGATCACCGCCGGCTGGAACGGCCAGAAGGCCCTCTTTGACAAGGAGTATGCGCAGTACAAGGCCGCCAACTTCGGCATCGGTGGTGACCGCACGCAGCACGTCCTCTGGCGCGTCGAGAACGGCGAATTCGAAGGCCTCAAGCCGAAGGTCGTCGTCCTCATGATCGGCACCAACAACAGCGGCGTCGCCGCGAACTCGGTCGAGCAGATCGCCGCCGGCATCAAGAACATCATCGACGCCATCCATAAGCGCACGCCCGACACCAAGGTCCTGCTCCTCGCGATCTTCCCGCGTGGCGCCGGCGAGACCAACAACCCGGGCCGCACCAAGAACAAGGCCGTGAACGAGCTGATCGCCAAGTACCATGACGGCAAGAAGGTCCACTACTTCGACATCGGCGCGAAGTTCCTCGCCGCCGACGGCACGCTCTCGAAGGACATCATGCCCGACCAGCTGCACCTCAACGCGAAGGGCTACCAGATCGAGGCCGACGCCATCCGCGAGAAGCTCGCCGAGCTCGCCAAGTAATCCCGGAGCATCCGCCGGTCACGCAGGCCGACCCTTCGGGGTCGGCCTTTTGCGTGCCTATTCGCCCGAGGTCAGGAAGGCGATGAGCTGGCGGCGCGGGGCGAAGGCGAGGTAGTGCCGCGAGAAGAATTCGGCGCCGAGGATGCCGTCGTAGTCCGTCGGGAGGATGTCCTTGCGGAGGCTCGCCGGCAGGCGGCCTGTGTGCAGGTTGTCCGCTGCGAATTCCGCCCCGAGCTTCATCGGGACGTGGAACGAATCCGTCTGGAACCAGCCCCCGAGGAAGTAGACATGGAAATCGCGGCCCTTGCCGGCGGAGGGGAAATTCTCAATCACCGGGTGCTCCAAGAAGGACAGATGAAAGCCCGTATCCAGGCGTAGGCGGTACTCGCGATCGCGGACCCCTACTTGGGCGCTGAGCAGGCCGTTCTCTGTCTTGAGGCTAAAACTCCGGTCGCGGATCGGGGTGGCCTCCGTCGTCGCGGTGCAGGTGCGCTTGGCGGCGTTGAGGGTCCAGTCGAACTCGCCGATGATGTCCATGCCCAGGAGGCCGGCGCAAGGCGTGCCCAGGAATTGGACGAGTTTCGGGACGCCGATGATGGGCTTGCCCGGTTTGCCGGTCATGATGGGCTTCAGCGCGAAGGTGCGCTCCGCGATCGTCAGGCTCGGCGCGCTGCCGAAGCTGATGGCCGTACCGGTGTCGAAGAGCCAGCGTTGCTGGTTGATCTCGACGAACAAGTGTCCGCCTTGGAGATGGAGGGGGTAGGTGGCCATATCCGTATCGTTATCTTGGCCCCCCGCCCCCCGGCCCACAAGCGACATCTCGCCGCAGCCGTGTAAAAGAAGTATTAAAAAATCACTTCGGGCGCCGCTCGGCCGGGAGGTCGGGCAGGGTCGCCGCCAGGATCTCGGCGATGGCTCGGCGTTCCGCCGCCGGGAGGTAAGCGTAGTCCGCCGGGGGCGCTTCCGCACGGAGGATGTCCGCCAGGCGCGCGAGGACCAAGGACCGCAGTTCCGGCGGTAAGCCCCGGAAGGATGCGCTGTAGATGAGCGGGCTGCACCGGTAACGGAACAGCCGCGTCTTGAGATCCAGGTCGCGGAGCGCTCGGCCCTGCGCGTCGGCCCGGCGGCTGGCGCGGTAGCTCTTCTCGAACGCGCCGTCGCCCTGCAGTCCATCGGGTGGCAAGGGCGGTTCATCCCGGCAGAGGAGCGCGGCCACGACCTTATCCGCTTGGCTCGCGAGGGTGACGAGCGTCGAGCCGGCCAACGGCGCATCGGCGGGGAGTTGCAGGAGTTCGCGGGTCGCGGGCCAGCGCGCCAGCGAGAGGCGCGCCGTCTGGTTGGCCGCGGCGAGGACGTTATGGACGTAGACCTGGTGGTCGTGGATGCTGAGCGCGACGATGTCGCTCGTCGGCTTCGGGTAACGGCCGACGTCGAAGTAGGCTTGCAGCGATTGCAAGGTCACGCCGCCTTTGCCATCGCTGGCGCGGAAGTCGGCTTCCGTCTTGCCGACGGTGTTGCCGCGGTGGCGGAAGGGACTGGGCGCACCGGTGACATACCAGCCACCCCAGCGGTCGGCGTAAGGGGTGTCGGGCTCGAGGTTGGAGAGGCTGGAGCCGCTCAGGGCTTCGCCCTCGGCGTCGGGCATGATCGACCGGGCGCGGAGGCTCGGCGTCCGTTCAAAGCTCTTGTGACAAGAGAGGCATTGGTTGTCGCGCTGGAGCAACGGCCGGTCCCCCTCCTCCTGCGCATCGAGCAGGTAGAAGGTCGCGCCGAGGACCGGGTCGAAGAGCGTCACTTCGATGGCACCGCCGGGCACCCAGCCGACATAGGCTTCGTCGGAAAAGTAGAGGACGCGGGGGTTCTTCGGGCCGATGAGGCTGCGTTGCTGGCTGGTCTTGCTGAAGACGAGGAGCTGAGAGTCGACGGGGATTTCGAGTTGTTCCAGTAGCCAGCGGAGTCGCCGGCGTGCGGGCCAGCCGCGGATTTCATCGGCCTGCTTTTGGAAAGCTTCGTTGAGCTTGGTTGCCTGGTCGTTTGGTTTCGTCGCCGAATAGTTGATCGGCGGGTCTTCAAAAGGCTCGGCTTCTTGACTGCGCACCGTCGCGGCGACCAGCAGCAGGCTCAGGCCCAGGAAGAGTGGCCAGCTTACTCGGGTAGGCGTCTTCATAGGGATAGCCTAGGCTGTGGGGAAGGGGAGGACAAGTTCAGCCTCCGTCCGCCGGACGGTGCCGGCGGGTATTAGCCCCACGCACCCACGGCTTAAGTGGGCGGCTTGGACGGGCGGAAACCTTAGTTGGCGTTCGTTGTCGCTGGGGTCAGCAGGGCCCGCAGTTTGCGGTAGGCACGTTCCTCCAGTTGACGCACGCGCTCGCGGCTCACGTTTAGGCGTCCGCCCACTTCGTCGAGGGTCCATTCGGTGCCGTCGCGCAGGCCGGTGCGGAGCTCGATGATGAGGGCTTCGCGATCGTTCAGGGTCCGCAAGTGTGCCTGGATGAGTTCGGCGTCGAGTCGCAGCGTGGCTTGTTCGGCGGTGCCCGGCGCCTCATCGTCGCGGAGGGTTTCGCCCAGCGTCAGGTCGCCGTCTTCGCCGACCGGGGCATCGAGCGAGACGTTGCTTTGCGAGAGTCGCCGCAAGGAGGCCACCTTGTGCTCGGCTTCCTGCATGGCCTCGGCGAGTTCGGCATCCGTGGCCTCGCGTCCCTGGGACTGCAGCAGGCTCGCCTCCGCGCGGCGCAGGACCTTGAGGGCTTCGCGGATGTTGCGCGGCAGGTCGACGACGCGGCGGCGGCCGATTTCGGCCATGATCAAACTGTAGATGGCCCAGCTCGCGTAGGTGTTGAAGCGCACCTGCTTTTCCGCGAGGAAGCGTTCCGCGGCGATGACGAGGCCATGGTTGGCAGCACTGGTCAGTTCCTCGCGCTCTTCCAGGGAGTGTGCGTACTTGCCGGCACAGTAGACCGCGAACTTGAGGTTGTGGCGAATGAGCTCGTCGCGAGCCTGGAGCGCCGCCGGGGTGAACTGTCCGTCGGCGCGGCGGCCGGCCTGAATGCGCTCGGCGAGCTGGATTTCTTCGGCGGCGGTCAGGATCTTATGCTGCCCGGCTTGTTGCAGGTAGGCTTGGTACCCCGAGAGCTCGATGGCTTCGCTGGCTTCAAAAGCGTCCGGCGTCTCGACCGGGAAGTCGGCCGGGGCGCGGAGCTGGACCTGCTCGGTGGACAGGCGGTCAAGGGTGGACGGGGTAACGGGCGTGGCGGTGGGGATGAGCGTGATCATAAAAAAAGTGATGGGCCTACATATAAGGGGCTCCCAAACGGCCTTTTCAGGGATGCCTTTTCCTAAACAACTGATAATCAGTGAAATAAATTCGTATTATATTTGCAGGACCCCCGGCAGCGGCCCGTCGGTGACGGACACCCCTGGTATGGTCTGAGGCTTGACCGAGAGTTTACCCGAGGGATTCGGGAACGCAAGGGGGGTGCCGGCGATTTCCGAAAAAAAGGGTTCCGCAGGGTCGACGGGTGGATTGACTGATTGGCATGCTGCGTACCCCCTGCTTGGCCCTGCTCTTGGCCACCACCTTGGCCCAAGCCGACCTGGTGGAAGCCAATCGCGATGCCACCGTTCCGCCGACCCGCGATTTTTGGCTGCACGCCAATGGACGCTGGAATCAAGCGAACCCCATTCCGGCCGATCGAGCGGTCTACAATTCCTTCGCTTGGCAAGACGACCTCATCAAGAAGGACCTCCTCGCCATCAACGCCGACTTGCTGGTGAAGAAGGATGCGAACGGCGATCAGCGCCGCCTCGCCGATTTCTGGCGCTCCGCCCTCGGCTTCGAGCAAGGCCCGACCGAACTGCCGGTCGGCCTGCGCGGCGTCTTGGCCAAGTTGGACGAAGCGAAGACCCCGCAGGCCTTGCTGGACGCGGCGGCGGAACTCTATGCGGAGGGCACGGGCTCCTTCCTCGGCGTCTTTGCTTCCCAAGACAAGAAGGACGAGACCAAGGTCGCCTTGTATCTCTGGCAGACCGGACTCTCCCTGCCCGAACGGGCGTTCTATTTCAGCGATGAGCCCGCCACCAAGCGCGTGCGGGACGCTTTCCCGGCCCACGTCGCCAAGATGTTGGGTTTTCTCGGCTATGATGCCGAGCGCGCCCAGAAGGCCGGCGCCGCCGTCCTCGCCTTCGAGGTCAAGCTGGCGGAAGTCTCCTTACCGATGGTGCAGCTGCGCAATCCCGATGCCCATTACCATCCCATGACGTGGGCGGAGATCGACGCCCTCACGCCGGGACTGCGTTGGGAAGCCGCCACCCGCCGCGCCGGCGCGCCGGCGGTCGATCGCGTCATCGTCGGCCAACCCGATTTCCTCCGGGCCCTCGCCCGCCTCCTCGCCGAAACCCCCGCGGCGGACGTCCGCGACTACCTGCGCTTCCAGGCGATCGCCGGTTATGCCTCCGTGCTCAACGCGACGACCGCCAAGGCCGCCTTCGAATTCGAGGGCATCGTCCTCACGGGCGCCAAGCGGCAACGCAGCTTGGAGGAACGCGCGCTGAAGATGCAGGATGGCGCCTTGGGCGACTTGCTGGGCAAGGAGTATGTGGCCCGACGATTCTCGCCGGTTCAGCGCGAACGTTTCCGCCTCGTCTGCGAAAACGTGCGGACCGCCTTCGCGGCCCGTATCCGCAAGTTGGAGTGGATGGACGCCGATACGCAGGCTTGGGCGCTGCGCAAGCTCGCCGCCATTAAGTTGCGCGTGGGCTATCCCGATAAATTCCGCGGCTATGAAGGCGTCGAGATCCGCGCCGAAGGCCTGGCCCAGAACTTGGTCAACGTCAGCAAGTGGTCGCGGGCGCGCACCTTCGCCCGCGTGGGTGGGTCGCCCGAACGCGAGGAGTGGGGCATGCGTCCATACACGGTGAACGCCTACTACAGCCCGATGAACAACGAGATCGTCATGCCCGCCGCCATCCTCGCCGTCCCGACCTACGATGGCGAACTCCTCGACGACGCGGTCCTGTACGGCTTCATCGCCTGCACCATCGGCCATGAGCTCACGCACGGTTTCGACGACTCCGGTCGTCGGTTCGGCCCGACGGGTCGCTTGGAGCAAGGGTGGTCGCCGCCGACCGAAAAGGGCTTCCGCGACCGTTGCGACCTGATCGTCGCGCAATACGACAAGGAGGAGCCGTTGCCCGGGATCCGCGTCAACGGCAAGCTCACCTTGGGCGAGAACATCGCCGACCTCGGCGGCGTCGAGATCGCCCTCGACGCGTTCCGCACGACCGAAGCCTACCGCTCGGGTCGGCTGATCGCCGGGCAGACGCCCCTGCAACGCTTCTTCCTCGCCCACGCGTTCGCCTTCGCCGGCAACATCCGGGACGAAACGCTCCGTAACCGCCTGCTCTCCGACACGCATTCCCCCATGCCCCAACGCATCAACGTCGTCCTGCGCAACGTGGACGCCTTCCACGAAGCCTTCGGCACCAAGCCCGGCGACGGCATGTGGCTGGATCCGAAGGAACGCGTGAAAATCTGGTAACCCTTTCCCATGCGACATCTCCTCCTCCTGCTGTGCGCCTTCACCCTGGCCGGCGCCGCCCCGGCGGCCCCGGCCAAGGCGCCCAACATCCTCATGATCATCTCGGACGACCATGCGTGGTTCGATTACGGCTTCATGGGCTCCAAGGCCGTCCAGACCCCGCACCTCGACAAGCTGGCGGCCGAGTCCCGCGTCTTCCCGCGTGGGTACGTCACGAATTCCCTGTGCGGGCCGAGCCTCGCCTCCATCTTGACGGGGCGGCACGTGCACCGTCACGGCATCACCGGCAACGACCCGCTGGTGCCCGCCGCCGCGACGGGGGCCGCGCGTCAGAAAAGTCCGGCGTTCCTCGAGGGCCGCGCTCGCATGATCCAGCGGTTCCAGGAGTCGCCGATCCTGCCGCGCCTGCTGGGTGAGCGGGGCTACGTCAGCCTGCAGACCGGCAAGTGGTGGATGGGAGACTATTCCACCGGCGGCTTCACCGAAGGCATGTCCAAGGGCGGCCGCCATGGCGACGTCGGCCTCGACATCGGCCGCAAGACCTTGGCGCCGCTGACGGAGTTCATCTCCCGGGCGAAGCAGGACGGTAAGCCGTTCTTCGCTTGGTATGCCCCGATGCTGCCGCATGACCCGCACACGCCACCCGCGCGCTTGCTCGCCAAGTATCGCGACCGCTCGCCCACGCCGCAGGCGGCGCGCTACCACGCGATGGTCGAATGGTTCGATGAGACCATCGGGGAGGTGCGGGCGCATCTCGAGAAGGAAGGGCTGACCCGCGACACGATCATCGTCTACATCGCGGACAACGGTTGGATTCCGCGCACGGACAAGGCGGAGGTCGATTTCGCCCGTTCCAAGCAATCGCCCTTCGACGGTGGCGTCCGTTCGCCGATCCTGGTCAGCTGGCCCGGCCGCATCGCCCCGACGACCATCCAAGCCCCGGCCAGCGCGGTCGACCTGATGCCGACCTTGCTCAAACTCGCCGGGGCCAAGGTGCCGGCCGATGGCGATGGCCTCGACTTGCTCGATGACGCGGCCCTGAAGGCGCGTCCGTTCGTCGCGGGTCAGAATTCGACCCATGACATTCGCGAGCTCGGACGCCCCGCCGCCAGCTTGCGGTACCGCTGGCTGGTGGCCGGCGACCTCAAGCTCATCGTCTCGAGCGGCCTCAAGACCGGCGCCACGCAGCACGGCTCCGCCGATGCGACGGAACCGCCGCGCCTCTTCGACCTCAAGGCCGATCCCCACGAACAACGCGACCTCGCCGCGGAACGTCCGGCCGACGTGAAGCGTCTCACCGGCCTCTTGGACGGTTGGTGGGACGGCCGCTGAGTTTTGTCTGGAACCATCCCGCGACTTCCCCCTCTCATCTTCATCCCCATGCGCCCGCTGCTCTCCCTCCTCGCCCTGCTGTCCGCCTCCACCTCCGCCGCTGATTTGACTTATTACATCGGTACCTCGGGCCCTCAGGCGAAGGGCATCCTCCGCGGCACCATCGATGCGGAGACCGGCAAGCTTTCCGCTCCCGTCGTCATCGCCGAGGCGAAAGGGGCTTCCTTCCTGGCTTTAAGCAACGACGGCAAGTTCCTCTACGCCACCGCCGAGGTCGCGGGCGGCGGCGTGGCCGCCTACCGCCTCTCGGCCGAGGGGAAGGCGACCTACTTGAATGGACAGGACACGAAGGGGAAGGGCGCGACCCACGTCTCGGTCGACCAGACCGGCAAGTTCCTCTTTGCCGCCAACTATGGTTCGGGCTCGGTGGCTTGCTTGCCGCTCCAAGCGGATGGCTCGATCGGACCGGCCAGAAGTTTCTTCCAGCAGGAGGGTTCGGGTCCGAACAAGGCCCGCCAAACCGGCCCGCACGCGCACGGTATCTACCCCGACGCCGCGAACCGTTTTGTCTACGTACCCGACCTCGGGACGGACGATGTCTTCATCTATCGCTTCGATGCGACCAAGGGCACCTTGACTCCGAACGACCCGAAGTCCGGCCGCGTGGCGCCGGGCTCGGGCCCACGTCACCTGGCCTTCCATCCGAAGGGTGGGTTCGCCTATGTCTGCAACGAGATGCTCCTGACGGTGAGCGCCTTCACCGTGGATGCCTCGACCGGAGCCCTGAAGGAAGCGCAGGTGTTGCCGACCTTGCCCGCGGGTGCTTCCGCCAAGGGCGCTTCGACCGCGGAGATTTTCTGCCACCCGAACGGGCAGGCGCTCTACGTCTCCAATCGCGGCCACAACTCGCTGGCCGTCTATGCGATCGGCGCCGATGGCAAACTCGCGCTGATCCAGCATGTCCTCGATGTGCCGGCGGTGCCGCGCGGTTTCGGTCTCAGCAACGACGGCCGCTGGCTCTTGTGCGCCGGCCAGAAGTCGGGTACGATCAACGCCTACCGCATCGACCCGGCGACGGGCAAACTGACGGATACCCGGCAGTCCGTCGAGGCAGGGTCCGCCTGCTGCATCGTCTTCGCGCGTTGAGCCGCAACTGCGAGAATGAAAAGGGCGCCCGGCGGGCGCCCTTTTGCTTGGTGCCGGCCGCCGCGCTCAGTCGCGCTTGCGCTTATCGGTCGTCTTGCAGGCCTTACAGACGTAAATCTTGAAGATGCCGCCGCCGTCGTCCGGGAGCATTTCGAAGCCGTCCAATTCCATCTCCTTCTTGCATTTAGGGCAGACGGGGGTGGCCGGCGGCGAGACCTTGGGGGCCGTGGGCTTGGTTTCCGGCTTGGTCTCGGGTTTGCTGTCGGCCGCGACGGCGAAGGTAATGAGGCCACAGAAAAGGCAGACGAGCAGGGTGGGGCGGAGGGGCATGGAAAGAGCCTGTGGTTTCTTGTCGGGCACGGAAAGGCAAAAACCACGCCAACGTTCGCGACGGCTTGATAAGCGGCGGAGACCTCCTAGTTTGCCCGGATGCGGAGAACCCTGCTCCATTTGCTTTTCCTCGCGACCGTCCCGCTCGTGGCGGCGGTGGATTTCGACCACGAAATCGTGCCTTTGCTGCGCAAGCATTGCGGGGAGTGCCATACCGGCGACAAGCGTAAGGGTGGTTTCTCGATGAACACCCGGGTCTCCCTGCTCGAAGGAAGCGAGAATGGCCCGGTGGTGGTGCCGTCCGATGTCGCCCAAAGCAAGCTGCTCGAACTCGTGGCGAGCGCCGATCTGGACGTGCGCATGCCGCCGGAAGGGGACGGGCTGAGTCCGGCGGAGGTCGCCCGCTTGAAGGCGTGGATCGCCGAAGGCGCGGTTTGGACCAGCGGTTTTGCCTTCAAGCAACCCGCGTACGAGCCTCCCTTGAAGCCGCGCACCCCCGTGCTGCCTGCGGCGCAGGATGGCCGCGAGCACCCGATCGACCGCGTTCTGGATGCATGGGTCAAGGCGCGGCAATTGCCCCGGCCCATCGTCGCCGATGATGCGACCTTCTTGCGCCGCGCCTACTTGGATCTCGTCGGCGTCTTGCCGACGGCCACCGAAAGCGACGCGTTCCTGGCCGAACGCGCTCCCGACAAGCGGGCCAAACTCGTCAAGACCCTGCTGGCGCGCGACCTCGATTACGCCGACCACTGGATGGCTTTCTGGAACGACCTGCTCCGCAACGATTATGCCGGGACGGGCTACATCGATGGCGGCCGCAAGCAGGTCACCGGTTGGCTGTACGCCGCCCTCGCGGAGAACAAGCCGTACGACGCCTTCGTGCGCGAGCTCATCGCCCCGACCCCGGCCAGCGAAGGTTTCGCGAAAGGCATCATCTGGCGCGGGAGCGTGAGCGCGGGGGCCCGCCCGGAGCTGCAGTTCTCCCAGAGCATCTCCCAGACGTTCCTGGGGATCAACATGAAGTGCGCTTCCTGCCACGACAGCTTCGTCGATCGGTGGAAGCTCCGCGACGCCTACGGCTTGGCGGCCATCACCTCCAACCAACCGTTGGAGCTGGTGCGTTGCGACGTCCCCACCGGCAAGACCGCGGTCGCCGCCTGGCCCTTCCCCGAGTTGGGCCAAGTCGATCCAAGCAAGCCGCGCTCCGAGCGTTTGCAGCAATTGGCGACGCTCATGACGCATCCGGAGAATGGCCGGCTGCAGCGCACGATGGTCAATCGGCTCTGGCATCGTCTCATGGGACGCGGGGTCGTCCATCCCGTCGACGCGATGCAGACCGAGCCCTGGAACCAAGACCTCCTCGATGTCCTCGCCAATCGCCTCGTCGAGTCCAAGTACGACCTGAAGGCGGTCTTGGAATTCATCGCGACTTCACAGGCCTACCAGGCGCGGACCGAGACGTTGACCCGCACCACCGACGACAAGGGCTATGTGTATCGCGGCCCGCGCGCCAAGCGGCTGACGGCGGAACAGTTCGTCGATGCGCTCTGGCGGCTGACGGGCACGGCCCCGCTCAAGGTGGATGCCGCGGTGGCGCGGGCGACCGCGGGCCAGGCTTCGTTGCCGTGGCAGGCCCAGCCGCTGTGGTCCAACGATAAAGCCAAGGGCGCGCTCCCGCCGGTGGGCGAAACCCGCGTCTTCCGCCTCCGCTTCCGGGTCGCCGAGGCGGTGGTCAAGGCGGGCTGCGTCGTTTCGTGCGACAACAGCTACGAGCTCTTCGTCAACGGCCAGACGGCCTCCAAGGGCGACGATTGGCAGACGCCGCAGGCCTTCGACCTGACCTCCTACCTGCGTCCGGGCGAAAACGAATTCCTCTTGGTGGGACGGAATGGCGGCAATGCGCCGAACGCCGCCGCCATCTGGCTCCAGGCCTTCCTCCGCGATGGTAAGGGGAAAGACACGACAATCGCGACCGGCCGGTCGTGGGAATGGACGGCCGCGGTACCGAACGCCAAGGGGGTGCTGCCGGCGAACGCCACCTGGCGTCCGGTCGCGGTCTTGGCCGATCGCGGGTGGGCGAAGGGTGAGGCGAAGATGGCCGAACTCCTCGCGCAGATGTCCGGCAAGGGCAGTCCGCCGGCGCGGGCTTCGCTCGTGAAGTCCGACCTCCTGCAGCGTTCGCTGGGGCGGCCCAACCGCGAGCAGATCGTCTCCATGCGCCCCAATGAATTGAGCACGTTGGAAGCCATCGACCTCGCCAACGGCCAAGCCTTCGCCGACCTGCTCGGCCGGGGCGCCGCCAACCTCTTGCGGCGGCCGTGGAAGTCGCCCGACGATTTCACGCAGTGGCTCTACGTCTCCGCCTTGTGCCGTCCGCCATCCGCCGCCGAGCTCAAGGTGGCCCAAGAGGTCCTTGGGCCGCGGCTCACCGAGCAGGGCGTCGCCGATTTGCTCTGGGCGGTTTGCATGCTCCCCGAATTCCAGACCATCCGCTAAACACCATGTCCCTTCCTCACGATCTGCCTCTCGACCCCGCCTTGCCTGAACCCTTGGCCCGGCGTGAGTTCCTGCGCCTCCTCGCGGGGGCGGGTTTGGCCACCTTATCGTTGGGCGCCCCGAAGCTCCTCGGGTCCGACGACAAGGCCGTCGTCCACCCGCCCGCCAAGGCTGATGCCTGCATCCTCATCTGGCTCGCGGGCGGCATGGCGGCGCCCGAAACCTTCGACCCGAAGCGCTACGCACCCTACGAAAAGGGCCTCGAATACAAACGCGTGCTGAGCACCTTCCCCGCTATCAACACTTCGGTCGATGGCGTGCGGATCTGCCAAGGCCTCGAGTCGATCGCCCAGGTCATGGACCGTGCGACGCTCATCCGCTCGGCGGTCCAGCCCGACCTCGGCAGCATCCTGCACTCGCGCCACCAATTCCATTGGCACACGGGCTACGTGCCGCCGCAGACCGTCGCGGCGCCGCACATCGGTGCGTGGATGGCGCGCGTGCTCGGTCCGCGCAATCCCGTGATGCCGGCGTTCATCAACATCGGTCAGCGCCTCGAGGGCGTCGGCGAAAGCGAAGAACTCAAGTCCTTCACGACCGGGGGCTTCTTCGGTGGCGAGTATGGTCCGATGAACCTGCCCTTCCCGGAAGACGCGGCCGCCGCGGTGCGTCCGCCGAAAGGCATGGATACAGGCCGGTTCGTCAACCGCGACAAGGAGTTCCGTCGCTTGGTCGATGCGACGCCGCACCGTGACCTGCTCAGCGACTATCAGCAGGAGTCGATGCTCCGCTCGATGGATAACGCCTATCGCCTCCTCAGCGCGAAGGAGCGCGCCGCGTTCGACCTCACCTTGGAGCCCAAGGAGGTTCAGCAGGATTACGACACCTCGCGCTTCGGCCGGGGTTGCTTGCTCGCGCGCCGCCTCGTCGAGAACGGCGCCCGCTTCGTCGAGGTGACGACGGAGTATGTGCCCTTCTTCCAGTGGGATACCCACGGCAAGGGCCACGACATGGTGGCCAAGATGCACAAGGAGATCGACCGACCCATCGCGCGCCTCATCCGCGACCTCGAAGCCCGCGGGCTCCTGGACCGCACGTTGGTCGTCGTCGCCAGCGAGTTCAGCCGCGACGCGATGATCGAAGGCCGCCCCGGCTCCAAGGCCGGCGACCAGTCCTTCCACAAAGGCACGACCATCGAGAATCCTGACCACTATGGCTTGCACCGGCACTTCACGGGCGGCACCAGCGTCGTCATGTTCGGCGGCGGCGTCGGCAAGGGCAAGGTCTACGGTGCGACCGCCGATGAGCGGCCCTTGGTCGCGATCAAGGACCCGGTCTCCGTCGAGGACATGCACGCGACCATCTTCACGGCGATGGGGATCAGTCCCAAGACCGCCTTCGACATCGAAGGCCGGCCCTTCTACGCGACCATCGACGGGAAGGGGAAGTCCGCGAACATCTTCGGCTGATCAGCGCAGGGCGCGCAACGCTTCCGCCTGGGCGGCGATGGCCGCGCCGATGAGTTCGTCGGTGCGGAGCATGGCCTCGGGCAGGGGCATGTCCGCCGGCTTGATGGCGATGAGCAGGTCGAAGCAGTCGCGGAGCCTAGGGGCGTCCGTGACGCTACCCGCTATCCCGACGACTTTCTTGCCGAGGCTTTGCGCGAGCTTGGCGACGCCGATCGGCCCTTTGCCTTGGAGGCTTTGGTCGTCGAGCCGCCCTTCGCCGGTGAAGATGAGGTCCGCTTGGTGGATCCGTGCGGCAAGGCCGACTTGCGCGGCGACGAGTTCAAAGCCGCTGGTCAATTTTCCGTCCGCGAAGGCCAGCAGCCCGAAGCCGAGTCCGCCGGCGGCCCCGGCGCCCGGCTGCTGCTGGTGGTCCGCGCCCGTGGCCGTGGCCGCCAACCGCGCAAGATGCGCGAGCCGCGCCTCGAACCACGCGAAGTCTTGCACGCCCTTTTGCGGTCCGTAGACGCGCGTGGCGCCGCGCGGTCCGAGCAAGGGGTTGTCGACGTCGCACGCCACCAGGATTTCAGGCAGCGGGTCTGCGGGGCGTTCGATGCGCACGGCTTCCAGGATCGTGGCAAGCGTGGGTTGGAAAGCCGAGCCATTGGCCCGGAAGAAGCGCCAGCCCAACGCCACGGCGACGCCGAGCCCGCCATCGTTGGTGGCGCTGCCGCCGATGCCGAGGATGACCTGGCGCGCGCCGCTGGCCATGGCCGCCAGCAGCAGTTCGCCGGTGCCGAAGGTCGACGCCTGCTTGGGCTGAAGGGGGAGGTCCTGCACCAAGGCCAGGCCGCTGGCCGCGCTCATTTCGAGGATGGCGACCCGCGTGTCGGGTACCCAGCCGTACCGGGCGAGCCGCGGTCGGGCTTGGGCGTCGAGAACCGTCGTTTCCCGCCAGACGCCGGCCAGGGCCGCCACCATCGCCTCCGTGGTTCCTTCGCCCCCATCGGCTATCGGGCAGACATCAAAAACCGCCCCCGGAAAGACCTTTTCGAGGGCCTTTTCGCAGCTCCGCGCCACGCCTTGGGCCGACAGGGCGCCCTTGAACTTGTCGCTGGCCAGGAGGATACGCATCGGCGGCTTCTTTTAGCATCATTTGTCCGAGCGGGGAAGGGGATTCCTCCTTTTTGGTCACGGCACCCCATCCCTCTTGCATCCGTTCCCGGAGCGTTTACCTTTTGAATAGTTCCCCTCAACGGTCCCCCGCGGAACCTACCTGACTGGGGCGCTGTTTAATCCCTCATCCGTTTGCCGTGCCCATGAACGTCCTCCTTCCCCGCCTATCCCTGCTTGTCGCCCTCGGGTGCGCCCACTTCGCCTTCGCGGCCGAGACCGCCCCGGAGCCGACCAAGGCCGGCCTCGAGTTCTTCGAGAAGAACGTCCGGCCGATTCTGGCCGAGCACTGCTACAAGTGCCACTCGATCGCCGAGAAAACCTCGAAGGGCGGACTGATTTTGGATTCCCGCGACGGCATGCTCAAGGGCGGCGATGAAGGTCCCGCGGTGGTGCCGGGCAACCCGGCGAAGTCCCTGTTGCTGCGCGCGATCACCTACACCGACAACGAGCTCCAGATGCCGCCCAAGAAAGCGGGCGGCAAGATTCCCGACGCCAAGATCAAGGTGCTGCAGGATTGGGTGAAGATGGGCGCCCCCGCGCCCGTCGGGGCCGGTGACAAGCTGACGGGGCTTTCGCAGAAAGCCCGGGACCACTGGGCGTTCAAACCGGTCGTGAAGCCGGCGGTGCCGGAGGTGAAGAACAAGCTCTGGGTGCATAACCCGATCGACGCCTTCGTCCTCGCCAAGTTGGAAGCCGTCGGCCTGCAGCCGAACCCGACGACCAATCCGGAATCGCTCCTGCGCCGCATCCATTACGACCTGGTCGGCCTGCCGCCCGCGGCCGAAAAGGTCTACAGCTTCAGCAACCAGTACGCCGCCGCGGTCATGGCGGACGCCGCCAACGTCCAGCGCGGCCAACCGGCCAAGGCCGTGGATGCCCTCATCGCCAAGGAGGTGGATGAACTGCTGGCCTCGCCGCATTACGGCGAACGCTGGGCCCGCCATTGGCTCGATACCGCCCGCTACTCGGATACGCGCGGTTTGGCGGTCGACCAAGGCAACACGCTCTTCGAAGATTACCGCTACGCCTACGCCTGGACGTTCCGCAACTACGTCATCGATGCCTTGAATACCGACAAGCCCTACGATGAGTTCATCATCGAACAGTTGGCCGCGGATCGCCTGCCGGACCTGAAGAAGGAAGACCCCCGCCTGGCGGCGTTGGGTTTCATCACCGTCGGGAAGCGTTTCGACAACAAGGATGACACCATCGACGAGCGGATCGACACCACGACCAAGGCCTTCCTGGGGCTCACGGTCGCTTGTTCCCGTTGCCACGACCATAAGTTCGACCCGATTCCCGCCGCCGACTATTACTCGCTCCACGGCATCTTCGCCTCGACGATCGAACCGCTCCAGCGCCCCGTGATCTCCTCGCCCGACGCCGCCGCCCAGCGCGCCGACTTCGAGAAGCGCCTCAAGGCGCTCCAGGAGGAGAGCGCCGCCGGCTTCTACGAGTACATCCGCGAGATGCGCGCCCGCTACAACCGCGAGATGGCGGGCCGCCTCGTCGCGACGACCTTCCGGCGCGGCTCCGCCGAATGGGGCGACGTCAACGAGCGCTACAAGCTCGAGACCCCCTTGCCCGACTTCGAGCCCATGCGCGTGCAGATCGACTCGCCCATCACCGGACCCTTCGCGCGTTGCGCCGCGATCCCCGTGGCGGAATTCGCCGAACGCGCCCCGGCGGTCATCGCGGCCGCCCTCGCCGACAAGAAGTATCCGGTGAATCCGCTGATCGCGGCCGCCCTCCGCGACCTCAAGCCCAAGACCATCGACGACGTCGCCCTGGCTTACCAGAAGGTGTACAACGACGCCAAGGACTCGATCCTCGCGCACATCGCGCGCTGCGCCAAGCCCGGCCACAGCAGCAAGGAGACCACGCCCGCCGTCGCCCAATTGGCCAACTACCCTTGGCCGGTGCCCGACGTCGAGAGCATCCTGGACAACGAGGAGCTCATCGCGATGTTCAACTCCCGGAAGTTCTGCAATGATTGGCAGAATCGCCCCATCTACGGCGGGCAGAACAACCGCGCCCCCGCCCGGTATTTCCGCTTCACCCAGATCAACGAGCTGCGCCTGACGCATCCGGGCGTGCCGCGGGAAGCCATGGCGGTGGCCGACGCGGCCAGTCCGCGCGATAGCTACGTCTACCTGCGCGGGGATCGGAACAAGCGCGGCCCCGTCGTCCCCCGTCAGTTCCTCGAAATCCTTTCGACCGCCCCCCGCAAGCCTTTCACCGAGGGCAGCGGCCGCCTGGAATTGGCGCGGTCCATCGCGAGCAAGGACAACCCGTTGACCGCCCGCGTCGCCATGAACCGCGTTTGGCTCAAGCACTTCGGCGAAGGCTTCGTCTCCACGCCCGATGACTTCGGCAACATGTCCGAGAAACCTTCGCATCCCGAATTGCTCGATTGGCTCGCCAGTGAATTCATGGCGAACGGCTGGTCGCTCAAGCGGATGCATCGCCTCATCATGACGAGCGCCACCTACCGCTTGGATTCCAATCCCAACGTCAATCCGCTCGTCGTCCGGAAGGGTCCCGTCGATCCGCTGAAGCTCGACGCCGGCAATCGGCTCCTCTGGCGCGCCAACCTCCATCGCCTCGATTTCGAGGCCATCCGCGATTCGATGCTGAAGCTGACGGGCAAGCTGAGCCCCGTCGTCGGTGGCCAGCCGGCCAACATCACGGACGAACCGTACTCCTACCGCCGCAGCATTTATGGGTACGTGGATCGCTTGCGCCTGAACGACACGCTCTCGCAATTCGACTACGCCGATCCGGACATGACGAACTCCAAGCGGGGTTCGACGATCGTGCCCCAGCAGGCCTTGTTCTTCATGAACAACCCGCTCTCGGTGGAGGTGGCCCGCGCGGTCGCCGCCCGGCCGGAAGTGGTCAAGGCGATGTCCGAAGATTCCCGCATCAACGCCATGTTCCTGGCGTTGTTCCAGCGCCGGGCGACCCCCAGCGAAATCCGCTGGGCCAACGATTTCCTCTCGAAGCAGCGCACGTTGACCAACGAAGCGAAGCGGGCGGTCGCCTCGGGTAAGGCGGCCCCGACTCCGCCTGGGGCGACTCCAGCCAAGGGAACCAAGACGGCCGCCAAAGACGGTAAGTCGACCGAAACCAAGGGTAAGTCCGCCACGGCGGTGGCTCCGAAAGCCAGCCCAGCGGCCAAGACCGGGGTAGCGATGAAAGACGGGGCTTCGATGATGGAGGGGGGCGGCATGATGATGGAGGCCAAGACCAGCGGAGGCGCCGAAGGCGTGCTGCAGAATGTCGGTGAAATGGTTTCTCGTAACCCATTGACGCCAATTGAGTTACTGGCCCACGCCCTGCTTCTTTCCAACGAGTTTGTCTACGTGAATTAGGCGGTCCAGCTCGGTTCGTTTTGGCAGGCCAGGGTTCGCTGAGACCCTGGCCTGCTTTTTTCCGTCCTATCTTGAGGCAAATCTACCGCTTGCACTCTCTGGCGGGTGGTAAAGAATTATTACTAGTAACCCCCCTCTGATTACTCCCTAGGCTTTTCCCCCAAGCTTATGTGGCCTAGCTCACTCCCGTTTCCGCTCCCCTTTTCTATGCGTCGGCTCCTCCCACATCTCCCTCTGGCCCTACTCGTCGGTGTTCTCGCGGCATCGGGCGCTTTCGCTCAAGAGATGCAGGAGATGGCGATGAAGGCCGCCGCGCCCACCGCCGCCAAGGCCGAAGAGAAGATGGATCCGGCGGGTTTGGAATTCTTCGAGAAGAACGTCCGCCCCATCTTGTCCGAGCGTTGCTACAAGTGCCACTCCGCGGCCGAGAGCACTTCGAAGGGCGGGTTGGTGTTGGATTCGCGCGCCGCGATGCTCGACGGCGGCGACCAAGGTCCCGCGGTCGTCCCGCACAACCTGAAGAAGTCCTTGCTGATCCTCTCGGTCCACCAGACCGACCCGGAACTTTCGATGCCGCCGCGCAACAAGGGTGGCCCCAAGCTCAGCGACGAGCAGATCCAGATCCTGGAGAAGTGGGTGATGATGGGCGCTCCCGCCCCGGTGGGTTCGGGGGCCGGCAAGCTGACCGGCCTCTCGCAGAAGGCCCGCGACCACTGGGCGTTCAAGCCGGTCGTCGCCCCCGAGGTCCCGTCCGTCCGCAACCAAGCCTGGGCGCAGAACGAAGTCGACGCGTTCGTGCTGCAGAAGCTCGAGCAGAACGGACTGAAGCCCAACCCGGCGACGGATGGCGACTCCTTGTTGCGCCGTCTGACCTACGACCTGCACGGCATGCCGCCCACCCCGGCGGAGTCCGACGCCTTTGCCCGCGAGTACGATGCCGCGGTCGCCCGTGATGCCTACGCCATGCGCAACGGGCAGCCCGCCCGCGCCGCCTCCTTGGTGGTTGAGCGCGTCGTCGACCGTCTCCTGGCTTCGCCGCGTTACGGCGAACGCTGGGCCCGCCACTGGCTCGATACCGCCCGCTACTCCGACACGCGCGGTAACCGTCGGGACATCGAAGGCGAACGCTTCCCGAGCGCGTGGACCTACCGCGACTACGTCATCGAGGCCCTGAACAGCGACAAGCCGTACGATCAGTTCATCATCGAGCAGCTGGCGGCCGATCGCCTGCCGGACCTGGCCAAGGACGATCCCCGCCTGGCGGCCCTCGGTTTCATCACCGTCGGCAAGCGCTTCGACAACAACGACGACACGATCGACGAACGCATCGACACGACCACGAAGGCGTTCCTGGGCCTGACGGTCTCGTGCGCGCGTTGCCACGACCACAAGTTCGACCCGATTCCCGCGGCCGACTACTACTCGCTGCACGGCATCTTCGCTTCGACGTCCGAGCCGATGCAGGAGCCGGTGATCCGGGGCACCCGGATCGGCAACGCCGCCGAGCGCGCCGACTACGACAAGAAGCTGCGCGACCTGGTGGAGTCCAATACCCGCGGCTACTACCGCTACATCGCGGCCCAGCTCGGGATCCTGCACAAGGACTTCGCCGGTCGCGCCTTGTTCCAGATGGCCGGTCAGCGCTCGGAGAAAGGCTTCGACATCCAGAAGCAGTACAAGTTCGAGCCCGTGCGCGAGGTGGACGGCTCCATCAACATCGCGACCAACTCGCCGATCACGGGCCCGTTGGCCCGCCTGCGTCGCTTGACCGAGGCCGAGTTCGCCACCCGCGCCCCGGAAGTCCTCGCGGCCGCCCTCACGGACAAGAAGAGCCCGGTCAATCCGCTGGTCGTCGAGGCCTTGGCCAACCTCAAGCCGAAGACCCTCGATGACGTCGCCTTGGCCTATCAGGCCATGTTCCAGAAGCACCATTCCCGCATCGTCGCCCACATCGGCCTGCGCGGCACCCCGGGTGGCGCCGGCGATCGGGACGACAAGGCCCTCGCCCAGTTGGCCGCGTGGCCGTGGCCCCTCCCCAATTACGAGGAGGTCGCTTCCGTCCCGCTCGTGACCGTGCTCATCTCGACGCGCAGTTTCTGCGAGCCATGGCAGTCGGCGCCGAGCTTCCGCAACGGCAACATTCCCGCCAAGTACTTCCGCTTCGACGACATCAACAAGCTCGAGCTGACGCACCCCGGCGGCCCGGGTACGGCGATGGTCGTCGCCGACAGCGAGCGTCCGCGGAACACCAACGTCTACCTGCGCGGCGACCGCAACAAGCCGGGCGCCGTGGCCCCTCGGCAGTTCCTGGAGATCCTCGCCGGCCCCGACCGCCAGCCCTTCTTCGACGGGAGCGGACGGCGCGAACTGGCCGTGGCCATCGCCAGCCGCACCAACCCGCTGACCGCCCGCGTGCTCGTCAACCGCGTGTGGATGCACCACTTCGGCGCGGGGATCGTCTCCTCGCCCGACGACTTCGGCAACATGGCCGAGAAGCCCTCGCATCCCGAACTGCTGGACTGGTTGTCCGCCCACTTCGTCGACTCGGGTTGGTCGCAGAAGAAGTTGCACCGCAAGATCCTCACTTCGCAGGCCTACCGCCAGTCCGCCAATCCGCTGCTCAACCCGCTGGTCGCCCAGAAGGGCGCGGTCGACCCGATGAAGGTCGATGCCGGCAACAAGTTCCTGTGGCGCGCCAACCTCCGTCGCCTCGATTTCGAGTGCATCCGCGATGCCATGATCATGCTCACCGGGAAGATGGATCTTTCCGTGGGTGGTCGCCCCGTGAACATCACCGAGGAGCCGATCAGCTACCGCCGCAGCATCTACGGGTACATCGACCGCGACCGACTCAGCGACCTGCAGTCGCAGTTCGACTTCGCCGATCCGTCGATGGCCAATTCCAAGCGCGGCACGACCATCGTCCCCCAGCAGGCGTTGTTCTTCATGAACAACCCGCTTTCGGTCGAGGTGGCGCGCGCGGTCGCCGCCCGGCCGGAATTCCTCAGCGCCTCCAGCGATGAAGGGCGCATCGCCGTCCTTTACCGCGTGATGTTCCAGCGCGTGCCCAAGCCGGAGGAAGTCCGTCTCGCCAAGGAATTCGTCAAGAAGGTCGCCGGGTACATCGACGAACCCCTGCCGGCGGCGAAGCCGAAGACCCCCGTGGCCGCCAAGAAGGTCACCAAGGAAGAGGCGCGCGCCATGATGAACAAGCCCCTCGTGCCCTCCACCCAGGCTCCGGGCCAGGCGGCGACCAAGGGCGCGACCACCATCGCGGGCGGCGTCATCGTCAATCTCGGCGAGAAGATCTCCCGCAAGACCCCCAGCTCCCCATGGGAGATGCTGGCCCAGGCCATGATTTGCTCCAACGAATTCGTTTACCTCGACTAACCCCCCGTTATCTTCATACTAAACATATAACCAAGCCTCCTATGGAAATCCAAAACTGCCATAACAGCCTCCCGACTCCGTCCTCCCGCCGCGACTTCCTGCGCCAGACCGGCATGAGCATGGGCACCATCGCCTTCGGGACCATGGTCGCCGATTACATGGTCAACCCGGCGCAAGCCCAGATCACCGCCACCTTGAAGCCTCGCCAGGCTCCGTTGCCGGCCAAGGCCAAGCACGTCATCCACATCTTCGCGGGTGGCGCGCCCTCGCACCTCGATACCTTCGACTACAAGCCGGGCATGAAGGCCTATGCGGAGAAGTCCCAGGGCGGCGGCGGCGGCGTCCTCTTCCCCACGCCCTTCGAGTTCAAGAAGTGCGGCAAATCCGGTCTCGAGATCTCCGAAATCTTCCCGAAGCTCCAGGAGCAGGCCGACGAGATGTGCGTCATCCGCTCGATGCACTCCGACATTCCGGCCCACGGTCCGGCCGCCAAGCTGATGCACACCGGCTCGGCCATCCTCACCAAGCCTTGCTTGGGTTCCTGGGTCCTCTACGGCCTCGGCACCGAAAGCCAGGACCTCCCCGGTTTCGTCAGCCTCGGTGGCGGCGCCGAAGGTCGGCAGTCCGCCTTCTTGCCGAGCATCTTCCAAGGCGCGAAGACCTCCTTCCGTCCGGGCGCTCCGTCCAACAAGGTGATCGCCAACCTCCAGAGCGAGTTCACGACCGAAGAAGCCCAGCGCAAGCAGCTCGACCTCGTGCACCAGCTCAACAGCCGCCACATGCAGACCGTCCAGAAGGATGAGCAGCTGGAGGCCCGCATCGAATCCTTCGAACTCGCCTTCCGCATGCAGACCGCGGCGACCGACGCCTTCGACATCTCCAAGGAGTCGCAGAAGACCCGCGACATGTACGGCAAGAGCGACCTCGGCGCCAAGTTGCTCTGCGCCCGCCGCCTCGTCGAGCGCGGCGTCCGTTTCGTGCAGGTCGATGCCGGCGGTTGGGATCACCACACGAACGTCTTCACCTCGGCGGCCCGCACGGGTGCCGCCATCGATACCCCGGCGGCCGCGCTCATCGCCGACCTCAAGCAGCGTGGTCTGCTCAACGAGACCCTCATCATCTGGGGTGGAGAATTCGGCCGCACCCCGACGACCCCTGGCCGCGTGAACGCGAACTCCGGTCGCGACCACCACGCCAAGGCTTTCTGTTGCTGGATGGCCGGCGGCGGCGTCAAGGGCGGCATGCACTACGGTGAATCCGATGAAATCGGCAGCCAGGTGGCCGCCGACGGCGTCGACATCCATGACCTGCACGCCACCGTCCTGCGTCTCCTGGGCTTCGACCATACGAAGCTCACCTACCGCTACAACGGCCGCGACTTCCGCCTGACCGACAACTTCGGCAAGGTGGTCAACAAGGTCATCGCCTAAGCGTCGCCTCCGCGGCTCGCCCCGGAAGGGCGGACGTCTCCGGACGCCCGCCCTTTTTCGTGCCCAGGCTTGCAGGATTTTCTTCTGATTGTATCTTAGAAGGTCGTTCCCCATGCCGCTTCGCTTCTTCCTGGTCTTGCTGGCTTCCGCCGGCGCGGTGGCCTTTCTGACCTGGCCGAGCGGGCGTGCGCCCAGCAGGGCGCGCCCGGCGACCCGCGTGACGCCGGCGTTCGCGGTTCCCGCGGTGGTCGTGGACGCCGCCCCCGAAGCGTTCGCCGGCGCGGTCGTCGGTGG
>DBCN01000092.1:9669-9790 GCA_002293065.1 Opitutia bacterium UBA957 | reverse complement strand
TTCGGGGAACCCGGTCGGCGACAACGGATTGGGCAGGCCCGCGTTCGGGTAGCAGGAGACGAAGATGTCGGCCTTGCGCGCCAATTCCGCGATGTGTGGGCGCATCTGCTCGCCGCCGAGG
>DBCN01000092.1:0-9532 GCA_002293065.1 Opitutia bacterium UBA957 | reverse complement strand
CCGCGGGCCTCGAAGGCTTCGTCGATGGCGAAGAGCGCGGCCTTGAGGACGAGCGTGTCGAAGACCGTCTCGCAGAGCAGTAGGTCCGCCCCGGCGTCGATGAGCGCGTCGACCTGTTCGCGGTACGCGTCGCGCACCTGGACGAACGTCACGTCGCGCTTGGCGGAATCGTTGACGTCGCGGGACATCGACAGCGTCTTGTTCGTCGGGCCGATGGCGCCCGCGACGAAGGCGTCCTTGCCGGGATGGGCGGCCTTGAAGGCGTCGACCGCTTGGCGGGCGACCTGCACGGCGGCGGTGTTGAGCTCGCGGACGAGATGGCCCATCTCGTAGTCGGCCAGGGCGATGGACGTCCCGTTGAAGGTATTGGTCTCGAGGATGTCCGCGCCGGCTTCGAGGTAGGCGCGGTGGATGTCGCGGACGACTTCGGGCTTGGTGACGACGAGGAGGTCGTTGTTGCCCTTCAGCTGACCGGGATGGTCGGCGAAGCGCGTGCCCCGGTAGTCCGGTTCCTGCAGCTTGAGCTGTTGGATCATGGTCCCCATGGCGCCGTCGAGGAAGACGATGCGTTGACGCAGGAGGGCCTCAAGGCGCTCGCCGGCCGGGTTCAATGGGAGTCTCTGCAGGGACATCGCCCCTACCGTGCGGTTCCGTGGCCTCGGGTCAAGGCACGGTCGGGTCATAAGGCCCGCTTAGGCGGTCGGGAGGTCGGGCTTCTTGCAACGCGGCAGGTCCTGGGCGCGGTAGAGGACGATCCGCTTACCCTCGAACTTCTCGTCGTTCCAAAGCAGGGGGCGGAGTTCTAAGCTGAAATGGGGGGCGATGCCGGCCTTGGCCTTTTCTTCGGCGGGGTCGCCGCCCTGCCAATAGAGGATGCCGTTGGGCAGGGAGTGCTTCAGGCCGTGGCGGATGAGCTGCTTGGTCTGGTGGACGAAGAGGCGGAGGTCGGACACCGCGCGGCCGGTGATGAAGTCGTGCTCGTGCGTGAGCGTCTCGGCGCGGGCGTTGAGGACTTGGACGTTCTTCAGTTTGAGGCGCTTCACGATGTCTTCGACGACCATGACCTTCTTGCCGACGGAATCGACGAGCGTGAAATCGGCCTTCGGGTACAGGACCGCGAGGATGAGCCCGGGGAAGCCGCCGCCGGTGCCGACGTCGATGACGCGGGCGCCGACCATGAGCTTCAGGCACTTCACCGCCGCGATGCAGGGCGCGTAGTGGTGGCGTTCGAGGTGCTCGATGTCCTTGCGGGAGACGAGGTTGATCTTCTCGTTCCACTCGCGGTGGAGCGCCGCCATCTCGATGAGCTTCGCCCACTGGGCTTCTTCGACTTCGGGAAAGAGGGGGATGAGGTCCTGCATGGAAGGCGGTGAGCGTGGGCGGGACGTCCGTCGGTGCAAGCGACTTAAACGCCGGTCGGCCGCAAGGCCTCGCGGAGGCGACCAATCTGCTCCAGGCGGGCTTGGACGGCATCCCGGTCGGCCGCGCGGGCGGCGAGGTGGATGCGGGCGTTCTGGCGGAGGTATTCCTTCGTGAGGTGGGCGAGGGCTTTTTCGATTTCCCATTCGGGCTTCACGCCGAGTTCGGTGGCCAAGGCCAGCAGCGGCGGCTCCCAGCCGGCCATGCGGTCGCCGGCGACCTTCGGCGAGCGCTTCCGTCCCTTGGGTTCTTGCTCCGCGCGTCGGAGGTGGCGGAGGTATTGCGCGAACTGCTTCAGGTTCATGCGCAGCGCGGCTTCGTCGATCGTCACCGTGGTGCGGCACGCGCTGCCGACGGCCGCGGCGAATTCCGACGGGGCGACCTTGGCCAGCACCTCGGCCAGCGGGGCGTCCAGCGGTACTTGGCGCGGTGGCGTGCCGGTCATCTTGCCGACGATCCAGGCGAGCCGTTCAAGGTCCGTCGAGCCGCCCGGAGCGGCGGGGACTTGGTCGGCGCGGGTGGCCTTGCGGCGGCGTGGGGCCGGGCGCCGGGTGGTCGGACGACGGAAATAGAGCCAAGCCATCGCCGCGACGATGCCGAGCACGCCCGTGGCGAGGAAAGTGACGAACGCGTTGGGCATCTCAGCCGAGCGTGACCTTCGCGACGTTGAGCGAGCCGCGACCCGCACCTTCATCCCGCAGCTCGATGACAAGCGGTTGGCCGGTGCCGAGGTCGCGGAACTCCGCGCGCATGATGCCGTTGAGGTCGTAGGCGAAGGTGACTTCGATGGCTTGGTCCGCCGGGCGTCCGGCGGGCAGGGCCATTTCCACTTCAGCGATGCGCAGCACCATGAGCGGGTCGTTCTCGGGAATCGCGGACTGCGTGACCTCGCAGGTCAGGACGCGTTGATCGGCCTCGACGGTGTAGTAAGTGCGCGTCCGGGCCACGGGCAATTTCTCGCCCTTGGAGATGATGATGCTGTTTTCGAGTACCCCGTCGTCGTCGAGCGAGAGCGTGCCGTAGTAGTGCGGCGCGATATCTTGGAAACTGATCTCCGCGGCGCGGCGACGTTGGGCGGGCGAGAGCTTCGCGGGGTCGGCCTTGTGCGCGGCGTAGAGCGCGGCGCCGAGCGCCACCGCGGTGTCAGGGTCGCGCAGCTGTGGTTCTTGTCCGAAGACGCGGTGGACGGCCGCTTGGACGCTGGGCACGCGACAGGTGCCGCCGGCGAGGAAGACGCCGGCGAGTTCGCGGCGGTCGAGTCCGGCCCGCAGCAGCACGCCCTCGCAGGCCATCTCGGCTTGGGCGACGAGGCCCGCGATGGCGGCTTCGAATTCGGCCCGCGTCACTTCGATGTGCACGCGTCCGTGCTTGGCGGAACGGAGCGGGAGGCGGATGGCTTGCCGGGACGATAGCCGATGCTTGAGGTCTTCGGCGTCGGCCTTGGAGAACTCGCAATCGCCGGCGCGAAGCTCGTCGCCGGTTTCCGCCTGGAACTTCGCCGCCACGAGCGCGGTGAGCTTGGCGTCAAAGTCTTTCCCGCCGAGCCGTTGCACGCCTTCGGTGAAGACGACTTGGACGGACATACCTTTCGCGCGCACGAGGGAGACGTCGAACGTCCCGCCGCCGAAATCGAAGACCGCATAGAGGCCGTCGAGCGGTTGCTTCTGGCCGCGCGCATAGGCGAGGGCCGCCGCGGTCGGCTCGTTGATCATGTGCACCTGCGCGAAGCCCGCGCGGCGAGCGGCCTCGAGGGTGGCTTCGCGGGCGGCGTTCGTGAAGTTGGCGGGGATGGTGATGACCGCCAGGTCGACGGGGCCGTGGGCGGCTTCGGCGTGGGTGCGGACCTTGCGGAGCAGCAGGGCCGAGAGGTCGAGGGGCGTGACGCGTTGGCCGAAGACCGGGTGCGAGACGCCCGTGCCCATGTCGCGTTTGAATTCCAGGAACGCGTGTTCGGCATCCTCGGCCATCGCGCGGGCTTCGCGGCCCACGACGACGTGGGTGGCGGTCTCAAAGCACAGGGCCGACGGGGTGATGGCCTCGCCTTCCCAGTCGCGGATGATTTCGGGGGCGCCGGACTCGTCGACGCGCGCGACGATGGTCGTCGTGGTGCCGAGGTCGATGCCGAGGAGGTGAGCCATCCGTAAGGTTTATATGAACGACAGGGGAGGGCGGGGGAAGGCGAAACCCTTTGCGCTTCCCAGCGGTCGGCAGGTCTTTAGTAAAGGAGTCATGCGCCCCTTGCTGACCCTGCTGTGCCTGACCCTCGGCCTTGCCGCCGCGGAGCCCGCTCCCTTGGGCCCGATTATCCAAGCCCTCGAAGTGAAGTGGCCGAAGAACCGGACCATGCATATCGTCTGCCATGGGCACAGCGTGCCGGCCGGCTATTTCGTCACGCCCATCGTCCAGTCCAATCAAGCCTATCCCGCCGGCCTGCAGGCGGGCCTGCGCGAGCGCTTCCCGAACGCCGTGCTCAACGTCATCGTGACCGCCATTGGCGGTGAAGCCTCGGACCGCGGAGCCGCGCGGTTTGAGCGCGACGTCCTGGCGCTGCGCCCCGCGGTGGTGACCATCGACTACTCCTTGAACGACCGCCGCCTCGGCTTGGAAAAGGCCAAGGCCAATTGGAGCGCCATGATCGTCGCCGCCAAGACGGCGGGCATTAAAGTCATTCTGCTGACCCCGACGCCCGATCAGTCGGCCAAGCTCGATAACCCGCAGGACCCGCTGAACCTCCATGCCGAGCAGGTGCGGGCCTTGGCCAAGGAGCACGACGTCCTGCTCGTCGACAGCCTTGCGCTCTTCAAGGCCAAGGTCGCCGCGGGTACGCCGCTCAAGGACCTCATGTCGCAGGTCAACCACCCCAACGCCGCGGGCCACGCCCTTGTCACGGCCGCGTTGCTGGACCTCTTCCGGAAGTAAGCCGCAGTTTGCTGTTTCCTTCTGCCGTTCCCTCTCCAAGCCTGTCGCTCCTATGTTCCACCACGTCGTCTTCTTCTACCTGAAAAAGGACCTCACCGCCGCCCAGCGCGCGGAATTCGAGACCAAGCTCCGCGGCCTCCTCGCGATCAAGTCCATCCATAGCGGCTCCGTCGGCGTTCCCAGCAAGCATGCCGTCCGCCCGATCATCGACACCGCGTACGACTTCGCCGAGTTCTTCGTCTTCAAGAACCACGCCGACCACGACGCCTACCAGGTCGACCCCATCCACCAGGCCTTCATCGCTGACTGCAAGGCCTACTGGGATTCCGTCAAGATCTACGACTTCGAATAAGCCGAGAGGCTCATCGACGAATCAGGCGCCGCAACTCGGCGCCTTTTTTGTGTCCTGATAATCGACCTCACCTCCGGCTTAGTATCTTCCGCCTACAAAAGGGGTCAGGCCGTTAGCGTCGCCCCTGTTAGTTAGAACGCATAAAAACGGCCTCTAAACTAACACCCCATTCACTAACGGCCTGACCCCTTTTGTGGGCGGTTTGACCTACGGTCACCTGTCGTACTTGGCGTGGAGGCGCTGCCAGTAGTCCTTCCAGTACTTGTCGTAGTAATCCTGAGCCGCGGTATCGATGTGTGGGAGCTTCTTCACCTTGGGAGCCGTGGTCGGGTCATAGCCAGCGAGGTGGCCTTGGCCGGCACGGAGGCGCGGTGACACGAAGCGCCAAGGGGTGTCGCCCATGACCTCCTTGCAGAGCGCGGCGAGCGGGACGTCGTAGGCCTTCAGTTGATCGCGCGTGTGCAGTTGGTTGTGGTCGTGGTCCATGGTGCGGTTGGTGTCGAACCAGTCCTGCACGCCTTCTGCCCAGTATTCGGCGGAGTTCGTGCCGGCGTAGCACTGCTTCGGGCCACCGAAAACGATGAGCACCTTATCGTCTTTCGTCACGGTGACCTTGGCGTGGCTGGGCTGGCCGTTCACCAAGATGTCGCCGCCATCGAGGCACTTCGCCAACAAAGCGCGTGGTTGGTCAGGGAAAGCGGTGGCCAACGCATCCAGCAGGCTGACGGGCGTGGCGCTCTGGACGCGACGGAAGCGTTGGGCCGCGTAGCCATCTTGGTAGCGTCCGGCTTGCTTGGACTGCTCGAAGGAGGCCTTCACGCGGGCGTTCTGTTCAGGCGTGAAGCCGGCGCCTTGGATGACATGGCCGAACTCATGGATGAGGATGCTCTCCGACTGCATACCGCCCTCGTATTCCATCACATCCTCTTCCGCGAAGAGCACGACCTGACGGCCATCGACGCGCGTGAGGAAGCCGCGTTGGCGCCAGTTGTAGAAATCCAACTCCTTGCCGGTCTTATCCGACGCGAACAGGGGGACGTCGGAGGTCAGCTCATCATGCGCGACGATCACGCAGAGGAGCTTCCTGGCGCGGATGCGTTTGGCGATCTCCGGGGCGATGGTGGCCATCACCTGGTTGAATTGGTAGGCCGCCTCGCGGTGCGTGTGGTCGGCGACCTTACTGGAGGTGGCGATGAGGATACCCTGCACCAGCGTGCCCTTGCGGAAGAACTTCGGGTCGAGCTTGTATTCCGTGGCCTGCTCCGCCGTCAGGGTCGGCACTGGTGCCAAGGCAGCCGATTGGCAGCCCGAGACTAAAGCGAGCAGGCAGAGTGCGAGGGGAAGGCGCATTTCCGCAGGTTGGTTCAACTCCCGTCTTGGTCGATGGCGAAACTTCGGTTTGCCCCCATCCCCTAACCGCCAACCCCTTCCTTCATTGTAAACCTAGCCGCACTTCTGGCTTAACAATGGGCTGGGAGGGCCCTAGATAAAGGGGGTGCCGACTGCCCCTGCAGCTGTCCCGTCCGCCTTGGACGTCCTCGATGCCGCTGATCGGCGTTTCGGGTGGCACCCGTTCACGCAAATGCAGGAGTACCAGGACAACCCGCGGCTCCACTTGGTCCGCGGCGATGGTTCCTGGCTGATCGACGGGGAAGGGCGGCGCTACCTCGACGGGAATGCGTCGGTTTGGACGAATGTCCACGGGCATAATGACCCCGACCTCAACTGCGCGCTCCAAGAGCAGCTGTCGCAGGTCGCGCATGTGACGCTGCTCGGGCTCAACCACCCAGTAGCCACGGGCCTCACCGAGGACTTGGCGACCCTGACGGGTGGGGCGCTGCCTCGTTGTTTCTTCACCGATAACGGCAGCAACGCCATCGAGGTCGCGCTGAAGTTGTCTTTCCAGTATTGGCAGCTCGTCGGCAAGGAATCCAAGCGCGGGGTGATCTCGATGGAAGGCGCCTACCATGGCGACACGTTCGGCACGATGTCCGTCGGCGGTCGCTCGGAATTCCACGAGCGTTTCGCGCCTTGGTTGTTCGCGGCGCAGACTTTCCCCGCACCGGTGCATTCCGAATGCGCCGGGCAGGTCGCCCGCTCCGACGCCTCGGCGTCACTCGCCGCGCTCGAAGCCCTCTTGGTCCGCGATGCCGCCACGACCGCCTGCGTCATCCTCGAGCCGCGCGTGCAAGGCGCCGCCGGGATGGTCCAACAGCCCGCTGGCTTCGTGAAGGCGGTCGCCGCCTTGTGCCGCCAGCATGGCGTCCACCTTATCTTGGACGAAGTCTTCACGGGCTTCGGTCGCCTCGGTGCCCTCACCGTCGCCGAAACCGAAGGCGTCGCGCCTGACTTCCTCTGCCTCGCGAAGGGCCTCGCTGCCGGTTACCTGCCGCTCGCTGCGACGCTGACGTCCGAAAAAATCTACGAAGCCTTCCTCGGGAAGTTCTCCGAAGGTAAGACCTTCTTCCATGGCCATACCTTCTCGGGTAACCCGCTCGGTTGCGCCGTGGCCCGCGCCTCCTTGCGCAAGCTTCGTCCGATGCTCGCCTCCGGCCAAGTCGCCGAGCGCGCTGACCTCCTGGGCCGCGAGATGGCGGCGGCCTTTACCGGACACCCGCACGTGCGGACGTTCCGTCAGGTTGGCTTGACGGGCTCGGTCGAATTCAAGCCCGTCGCCGCCGATCGCTGGCCGACCGATACCCGTGCCGGTTACCGCGTCGCCCTCGCGGCGCGTCGTCATGGCCTCGTCATTCGTCCCTTGGGCGACTCAATCCTCTTCGTCCCGCCCATTTCCATCCAACCCGACGAAGTGAAGCACCTCGTCCGCGCCGTCCATCTCGCGATGGAGGAAACCCTCCCGACTCTGAACGCAGACTAGGGCAGCACGCGGTGCTGCCCCTACCTTTACCTATCCCCTATCCCCTATCCCCTTCAACAACACCATGCCTACCCTCAACGACGCCCGCGCGCTCTACGACCTCCCGCTCAACACGCTGATCTTCAAGGCTCAGCAGGTTCACCAAGCCAATCAGGATCCGGCCGGCGTGCAGCTCTGCACGCTCAAGTCGATCAAGACCGGCGCCTGCCCCGAAGACTGCGCCTATTGCCCGCAGTCGGTGCACAACAATACCGGACTCGAAAGCGAAGCCCTCATGGAGACCGAAGCCATCCTTAAGGATGCCCGCAAGGCCAAGGCCGGTGGTGCGACGCGCTTCTGCATGGGTGCCGCTTGGCGCCGCGTGAATGACGGCAAGCAGTTCGATAGCGTGCTCAACACGGTCTCCGGCGTGAAGGAGCTCGGCCTAGAAGTCTGCTGCACCCTCGGGATGGTCAGCGAAGCGCAGGCCGGCCGCCTCAAGCAGGCCGGTTGCGACGTCTATAATCACAACCTCGACACCTCGCGCGAGCACTACTCCAAAATCATCACCACGCGCACCTACGACGACCGCCTCCAGACCCTTTCGAACGTCCGCAAGGCCGGCCTCGAGGTCTGCTCCGGCGGCATCATCGGCATGGGTGAGACCGTCGATGACCGCTTGAAGATGCTCGTCGAACTCGCGCAGCTCGACCCTCAGCCCGACTCCGTACCGATCAACGCACTCGTTGCGGTCGAAGGCACGCCGCTCGCCGGCCGCAAGTTCGTCGATACCATCGAATTCGTCCGCACCATCGCCGTAGCCCGCATCCTGATGCCGAAGGCCATGGTCCGTCTCTCCGCCGGTCGCGCGAATATGAACGACGAGACCCAAGCCCTTTGCTACCTCGCGGGCGCCAACTCGATCTTCCTTGGCGAAAAGCTCCTCACCACGGGTAACCCCGACATCGAAGAGGACATGAACCTCATGAAGCGGTTGGGTCTGCACCCGATGCACCCGGATGAAGCCCGCCGCATTCACCGCGGGGAGATCGCCCCGGCCTCCGCCCAGCCGGCCGCTTGGCCGAGCGTGGCGGAATTCGCCGCGGCCAATGCCACCGAAGAATCCTGCGGCCAGGGCGGCTGCGGCTGCAAATAAGCCATGCCGGTCTTTTTCGTGACGGGCAGTGACACGGGCGTGGGCAAGACCCACGTCGCCGGCCTACTCGCGCGTCGCATGGCGCGCGATGGCTTCACCCAAGTCATCAAGCCCGTCGAGTCCGGCGCCGCTGCGGGCCGTCCCGCCGATGCCCTCAAGGCCGCCGGGAAGTGGGCCGAAGCCCATACCTTGCTAACCCTTCCTGCGCCGATTGCGCCGCTCGCGGCCGCGAAGAAGGCCCGCAAGCAGCTCGACCTCGCCACGCTGCTCAAACTCTACCGTGCGGTCCCGTCGGCGCCTTGTCGCGTCGTGGAAGGGGCGGGTGGTGTCGCCGTGCCCATCGACCCGAAAGGGAAGGATTGGTCTGACTTCGCTGCGGCCATCAAGCCGATGGCGGTCATCATCGTCGTGGAAGACCGCTTGGGCGCCATCAACCAGGCCCGCCTCGCGATCGCTTACCTCCGCCGCCGTTACGACGGACCGATGGGCGTGTGGCTGAATGCCATTAAGAAGCCCAGCCCGGCGGTCGCTGCGGCTAATCGTGCCGGCCTCGCCGACGCCTGGATTCCGCTCTACGGTGAGTCTGGTCCGGGCAAGAAGCCCGCGCGCTTCCATTTCCTGCCGCGATGAACGACGCGCTCGTCCAGCGTCTGCGTAAGTCCTTGGGCGAACGCGAGGGTTCCTCGCTCCGTCGGAAGCTCGTCGCGCGCGCGGTGGATGATGCCCGTATCAACCTCGCGGATAACGATTACCTCGGCCTCTCGCGCGACCCGGTCGTGGTCGAAGCGGGCATCACCGCCCTCCGTGCCTGGGGCGCGTCTTCGTCGGC
>DBCN01000016.1:4234-8968 GCA_002293065.1 Opitutia bacterium UBA957 | reverse complement strand
GGCATGGCCGGCTTGGCGACGAACGCGGCCGTATTCGCGTCCGCTGCCTTCACCTTTGAGCAACTCTGGCGTCGTCGGCAGGGCCATGGCTGGCTGGACGTCGTCGTCCCGCAGCAGGACGCGGATGGCAATCCCCTACGCCCCTCGCGCTTGTTGTTCCAGGCCCCGGATGACGCCCTCACGCGCCGCGTGGCCCACCTCTTCGCAGATGCACCGAATAGCGAAGCCCAGCCGTACTGGGAAATCCCCGCTGAGCATAAGTTCGTCCCGCTGGCGGACCCCAAAGGCGCCGCGCGCGTGGTGAAGTCGATCTCCGCCACCGCCTTCAAGGTCTACCTCGCCGACCCGGCGGACTTCTGGCTCAAGCGCGCGCTGGGGATGGACGAAGCCAAGCACGGCAGCCTCGAGCTCGATGCGGCCGGCTTCGGCACGCTGGCGCACGGGGCCTTGGAACTGTTCGGACACCATAACCTGGAAACGTCCGTCACCAGTACCGCGGAAGTGCACCGCCAACTCATGGCTTTCCTGGACGAGTACGTCCGGGCGACCTTTGGGTCCGACCCCTCGACCGCCATCCGTTTCCAGGTCGAATCGGCCCGTGGGCGCTTGGCGGCGTTTGCGCAGACGCAGGCCAAGATCGCTGCGGAAGGCTGGGTCATCAAGGCCGTCGAAGGCACGCTGCCGGAGCAGGACATCCTCGGCGTGAAAGTCACCGGGAAGTTCGACCGCCTCGACCACAACACCCGCACCGGCCACTGGCGCGTGTACGATTACAAGACCTTCAACTACGCCAAGAACCCCGTCGGCACGCACACCGCCAAGGCCGCCGAAGGGGAACCCTTCAGTTCCGCGGTGCGCAAGCGCAAGAAGAACGGGGACGACAGCGGCGAGACCAAGCTCATCCGCTGGAAGGACCTCCAGCTCCCCGTGTACCACATGGCCCTCAAGCAGGGCTGGGAAGGCATCGGGGCGGACGCCACCCTGCACCTCGGCTACCTCTGCCTCCCGGCGCAGGTCAGCGATACCGGCGAAGAAGTCTGGCAGCACTACCATGCCGACCACCTCGTAGCCGCGGAGGAGCAGATCAAAGCCGTCATCGCAGCCCTCAAGCGCGGCGGCAGCGAGTCGTACCAGCCCTCGGAGCGTGGTAGCGACTACCCTGTCCTCGACGCCCTCAAAGGACGGCAGATGAAGGACTACCTCAACCTCGACCAAATGGGAGGCACCCGCGCATGAGCGATTTCCCCGTCAACGACCAGGTCATCCTCGCCTCCGCCGGCTCGGGCAAGACCTTCGCGCTGTCTGACCGCATCGTGAAGCTCTTGGCCCTCGGTGCGAAGCCCGAGCAGATCGTCGCCCTCACCTTCACGCGGGCGGCTGCGGCGGAGTTCATCGCCAAGACCCTGGAGAAACTCGCACAGGCTGCCGCCAGCGAGGAAGCCGCCGGCAAACTCCGTGGACGCCTGGAGCTCCCTGACGCCTGTGACGCCGTCTTCTTCCGCGACCTCCTGCGGCGGACCCTGCTCTCGATGCAGCGGCTGACCCTCGGGACCCTCGACAGCTTCTTCGCGCGCCTCGTCGCCAACAACCCCACGGAAGTCGGGCTCGACGGCGGCAAACTCCGCAACATCAGCGACGTCGAAGCCGCGGACATCCGCAGCACCGTCATCGCGCAGATGATGGCCGAGACCGAACCTGCGGAAGTCGAAGCCCTCTGGCGGGAGATCCGGCACCTCAACCAAGGCAAGCAAGTCGCCACGCCCCTCAAAGGCTTCGACGAAACCGTCAAGAACCTGCACGACCTCGTCACCTTGGCGAAGTCAGAGACCGTCTGGGGCCAACAGGACGCCATCTGGCAGACCCTGCCGGACATCTTCCAGCCCCCGACCGTGGCGGAAACGGAAAAAGCTGCCGCTACGCTGGCGCGGGCCCTGGATGGCCAGACCCTGGAGAACCGCACCCGGGAGATTTTCGACAAGCACTTCGAAAGCATCGCCTCCGCGCGGTCGGCGGGAGACTACAGTGCCGGCGATTGGGATAAGTTTGCCGAGAAACATGCCGCCGCCGTGCAGGCGGGGGCGCAGTCCGCGACCTTCACCTATTGGAAGAAACCCGTGACCCTCGCGGAAGCGGCGTGCGCCGCGTACCGCGTCATGGCGCGCAAGGCATACGCCATGGCCGTGCGGGAGAAACTCGCGCAGACCCAGGCCATGCACCGCCTCCTGAGTCGTTATGAGGCCATCTACGACCGGGAAGTCCGCCAGCGCGGCCGGTTGACCTTCAGTGACAACGTCACCCTGTTGCTGAACGCCGAGGGCAAGTTCGACATCGACTACCGCCTCGACTGCAACGTGAAGCACTGGCTCTTCGACGAGTTCCAGGACACCAGCACCCGCCAGTGGAAAGTCCTCGCCAACAACCTCGGGGAAATCATTGGGCAGCATGAGGCCAAGACCGAGTGGCGGACCGCCTTCTTCGTCGGAGACCTCAAACAAAGCCTTTACGGCTGGCGGGCTGGCAATCCCGAGCTCCTGCGGAACGTCGACGCCATGATCCCCAAGAGCGGGGACAACCGCTTGGACTTCACCCGACGCTGCGCCCAGCCCGTCGTCGAGCTCGTCAACGCGCTCCTCGGCGACCTCGCGCCGCACGGCCCGTACTTTTCGGCGGCCGCCGCCGAGCAGTGGGCGAAAGTCTGGGGGGACCACACCTCCAAGAACCCGCAGCATCCCGAACAAGGCGAAGCCCTCTGGGTGCGCCTCAAGAACCTCGAGACCGAAGTCGAAGAAGCCGACCAGGACCCGGACGAACAAGAAACCAGCAAAGTCGCCAGCCAAGCCAAGTGGATTGGCGCGCATATTCGGAGCTCTGGGCTCTTGGACGGCAAAGGCCTCCTGAAGCCGGGCGTCACCTGTGCCATCCTCGTCTCGAAGAACAAGCAGGCTGCGGAGATCACCGAGACCCTGCGCAAGATGGGCATCGAAGCCGCGGATGAAGCCGCGGCGGAAGTCGCGATGGACAACCCGTATACCGCGGGCTTCGTGGCGCTGATCAAGAACACCGCGCACCCCACGGACCGACTCAGCAAGGGCATGGCTGGCATGTCACCGAGCGCGCGGGCCTATGTCGACGCCTGTGGCGGCTGGGAAGCCGCGCGCCTGCGGATTGCCCAGCTCTTTTATGAACGCGGCGGGGAGGCCCTCTTGCAGGACCTCCTCAAAGGCCGCCTACCGGTCGGGGATTCGAACGCCGAGCGCTTCCTCGCCAAGCGCGTGCAGCAGATCTTGGCGTTGGCGGTGAAGTTCGACGAAGACGCCCAGCGGGACCTCGGGGCCTTTGCGACGCACCTCGAAACCTCTTCGCTACGCGACACGGCGGACCTCCGGTCGGTGCAGGTCTTGACCATCCACCGCTCGAAAGGCCTGCAGTATACCGCCGTCTACCTCCCCTGCCTGAACAGCGATAAGCAGAAGATCGCGGAAGTACGGGTCAAGGACCCCATGGTGCGGACGGGGGCCGAGTTCGAGCCCGAGTGGATCCTCACCCGGCCTAAGACGGAAGTCTGTGAGGCCGACCCGGACACCCTCGAGGCCGCGCTTACCGGGGAGCGGACTGCGGCCGCGTATGAGAACCTCTGCCGATTGTACGTCGGCATGACCCGAGCCGTCCGTCGGCTCGTGTTGGTCACGGATGAACTGAAAGAGGAAACCTTGGGGGCGTTGCGGGAGGACAAGTATCTCCGCAAGTACGACTTCGCCATGCTCATCGAAGCCAGCTTGGGCGCGGGGAATGGACGGGAGCCTGAAAAGTGCGAACTCCCGGGCGCCTGTGCCGCGCAGATTGTCGCGCGGCATGGCAACGACGCGTGGATTGCCCAGGCCATCGCGCAGGAAGCCGCGCCCGTAGGTACGTCGGTGCGTGATTGCAGCCGCCTCGAGCCAGCCAAGCGCATTGAACGCCTCCGCCCCTCGCAGTCGGCGAAAGCCTTTGCCGGAGGATGGACCCCGGGGAAGGACGAAGCCCGCGGTAAGGCCTTTGGAACGCTCGTGCATGAACTCTTCCGTCACCTCGAGTGGGACCGGGCGGAGTTCGTGGAAAAACTCACCCAACGGACCTGGCCGGTGGATGAAGCTGGGCACTACGACGAAGCCCTCGGGGCGATTGCCCGCTGCCTCAGTGCGCCCGCCGTACAGGAGCTCCTGTGCAGCCGACCCACTGGGGCGATCCTATGGAACGAGCGTAAGGCTACGCTCATGCAGGACGGCAAGCTCATCAATGCCGTCTTCGACCGCGTGCACGTGATCCCGGGGCAATCGGCGACCATCATCGACTACAAGACCAACGACTGCTCCCTCGCGCACCTCAAGGAAACCTACCAGGGGCAGATGGATCTCTATCGCATCGCCGTGGCTAAACTGTGCGGCCTGGACGTGGGGAAAGTTAGGTGCGTGCTGGTGCATGTGCGGTTGGGGGAGTTGGTGGAGTGCTAGCGCAGCTGAGGGGGGACAAGTTGACAAGGTGACACGGGGACAAGGGGTTGTGTCGCCGCTTTGCGGCGTGGCATTGTTAGGTAGGGACAGCACTGCGTGCTGTCCTAGAGGCATCATATAAGGTGGGATTGGGGATGGGGGATGGGGATACGCCAAGATGCAGGTGCGCAACATAGCAGGAACACTATGGCGAACGGACGCGACGCAGTCGCGCCCCTACCCGCGGGCGGAGCCCGCGAGAGGC
>DBCN01000016.1:433-4212 GCA_002293065.1 Opitutia bacterium UBA957 | reverse complement strand
GTGCCAACCCTACCCGAGGCAAGGTACGACGCGAAGCGGAGGTGTAGACACGAGGACAGCACGTGGTGCTGTCCATACCCGCGGATGGAGCCCGCGAGAGGCGGTGCAAGTAATTCAGTCGACGCGGAGTTCGGGGAACTTGGTGCGAATGTGGTCGATGACTTTCTCGAACTTTCCGTTGAGCTCGAAGGAGTCGAAGGTGATGCCGTGGTGGGAGTATAGCAGGCTGACGGTGGGTTTACGGCCGCCGGTGACGACGATGGTGAAGTGTGGTTCGATCTTCGCGATGAAGGTCTGGGCGCCTTTCGAGCTAACGGTTAGGCGTAGTTCGCGCATCCCTCGGCCGGGAGACTTCGTACGAGGTGTGGCGGGGAACTTGAGCTGAGTTGGTTTTTTCATGGTGGTGTGGGTGGAAGGAAAGCAGAAACAGTTCAGGAGTGATAGGTGCGGCCATGAACCCCGCATCGGGTGATGATGATCGCTTGGCAGTCCTCGCAGATGGTCCAGTAGATACTCATGCAGGTTGCAGGATTATTGCCTGACCCAAGCGTTACGTGGTGGCGCCCCCGGACGACCATCCCGTCATGGATGGCATCATAGTCTTCGCCGTACTTGTGCTCTTGGGTATCTGACAGGAAGAAAGTCACAGGTAGACCAATGCATTCATGCCAAAAGTTATGGGGCGTCTTCCCGCGATGCAGACCACCACGCATCAAGCCAGCGGCGATCGACAGCTTATGCAAAACCTCGGCAGTCTGCTCCACATGCTGAAATGGACAGCGATCCGCGAGGGCAATGGCCTTGTCCGAAAAGACCAAGTGGCCTTCGGTCAGTGGATCAGTCTGGCACTTGGACACGAGCTGAGCGACCGACGCAAGCTTGCGGCGCGGAGGGGAAGCCTTGGGTAGCGGGGGCGACGGTGGGCCGCCCTTCTGTCGACGCAGTCCAGACAAGAACGACACCAGAAACTGCTTCAGGCTCTTCCACAAAGTGGCCGCGCACGATTTGCACTTAACGATTAGTCGCATGGCACTCCATCGTGCCCCGCATAAGGACCGAGCCAAGGCAATTTGTAACGAAAAACCAACTACAGTTCAACTGCTACATATATTTACTGAAACACTGGGATTACTCGGCTTCATCTATTCCTACCATTACATGTAATACTAGTAATGGGCGGCGGAGCGGCGGCGTTGGAAGTTTTCGCACGACCCACATGGACGTTGCGGACCAGAAAGCAGCGGGCAATGTTATGCATTACTCTACAATCAAATGACCCCCTTCCGACTACTTCTCGTCCTGCTCTGCTGCACCCTCGCCGCCACGGCCAAACCCCTCGACTTCATCGGAGTTAAGGACGACAAGGAGGCGACCGCGCGACTCGCCCGGCAGTTGGAGAAGATGGGTGTTAATGTCAGAGTTGCCGGCGACGAAGCCGTTGGCATCAAGGCGCCCAACTTCACCATCTGCATCATGCCTTTTCTTTCGTCCGAGGGAAATTGCCTGACCGGCTATATCTGGTTCAGCGGAAAATCGCAGGCGAACTACAAGTCAGTCAAGCTCCTGGCCCTGATCAACAAGATCAACAACGAGGTCAACTTTCCAGCCGCCTGCGTGAACAAAAGCGGCAACATTGAATTTCGCTACGTGCTGCCCTTTGACCGCAAGGTCGACTCAAAGACACTCGCACGCTGGATCGACTCCATGACGAGTCGAACCGATGCGATCATGCGCGCGCACGGCAGACATCTTGGGAAGTATATCGGCGAAGAACGTGAGCAAGCCTCCGAACCCGAAAAGCCGAAGTCCGGGGCTTGAGTTGTGGAATGATTATTGGGAGGCAGCTAGGTTGGCACGCAGTGTCAACCCTACCCGATGCATATTGAAAAGGGGGGCGAAACGGGGGAGCGGGATTTTGGCGGGTGGCTGGAGTCGTCTCTGAGTTATCTAACCGCCAACCGCTATCCGCTATCCGCCTAGGACAGCACGTGGTGCTGTCCCTACCATTCCGATACCCGACGCGGGCGACAGGTCGCGTATTATATTACGTCATAGGGGCGGGGATGGAATTGCCAGGTTTTCGGGGTTGGGCAGGATGGTGGAGGAACGGCAATTTTAGCGCCCGGCGAGGCCGGCGCTAAAAGGTGCAAAGGTGCAAATCGGAGCGGTGCTCCTGTGCAAAAGTGGGAGTCAATGTTTCGGGTGGCAGGTGGCAGCCCCAGGTGGCGAGTGGGGGGTATCCATCCGGCATCGACTCAGTCCTCCGTCATCGATTCAGCCCTCTATTCATATTATGTTCTGTGATTATACTGAATGAGGTTTGCCAGGTTTTCGGGGTTGGGCAGAATGGTGGGCATGAGCAAAACGAAGTTGTTGAAGGGTGAAGCGATGTACGAGTTGGCCTACGAATTGGCCGAGGCCGCGCATCGGGGCGATTTCCGGAAAGACGGCAAGACGCCCTACTTCGAGCACGTGAAGGAGGTGGCCAGCCGTGTGAGCGGTTGGGACCTGAAGACGGTCGCCATCCTGCACGACACGATCGAGGACACGGTAATCACGGCCGAAGACCTCCTGAGTGTGGGCTTTCCGAAGCGGATCGCGGCGGCAGTCCAAGCGCTGACGAAACCAGCGGACTGCAAGGACTACATCGGCGAAGTCCGTGACCGGGTCCTGCCCAACAAGTTGGCCCGCGTGGTCAAGATCTCGGATAACTACGCGAACATGCGTGACCGCGTGAGCGAATGGCCACACAGCCCCAAGGCGCGCCGCAAACTCCATGAATACGCCCAGTCGATCGCGTTGCTGACGGCGCCGAAGGCCAAGAAGAAGCGCTAAGCCATGCGGGACGACGAGGAGGACAGCATCTACGATTTCTGGAACAAGCTGCCGGGGCCGGGGGAGTTTTCGAGCGATGTGTTCGCGGCGATTCCGATGACGGCGACTGTCTGGGAGGGCGTGAAGATCGGGGTGTCCGAGTATCTCGGGGTGCGCTGGGTCGTCGAGGTCGTCGATAAGGACAATGTGGTGGTACGGCGAACCGACCAGCCGCTCGCTTACCGACTGAAACAGACCTTCCGCACACCAGGCGGCGAGCTGAACTATGCGATGTGGACGACGCGTGATATTCCCGAGGACATGGGTTTCACCTACATGGTCGGTTCGGGGTGCTTCCAGAAGGCCATCCAGCGCGACCTCGGCATCCCCGTCGGCGTGAGCGCTAACCTGGGTCAGGGCGAGGCCGAGGTCACCGGCGGCGAACTGAAGACCGCCGTGAGCCTCGGCGAGCCGCCGACCGCCCAACAAGGCGGACTCGTCGCTCGCTGGTTCATCTGGTCGATTCTGGCGCTGCAATGGGTCGGGGAAAGCATCGAGGCGAATCCGAAGCCGTAGGGGGGCGCGAGCAGAGATCGCGAGGGGACAAGGAGCAGAAATGTGCAAAAGTGCAAATCGGCCGGAGGCCTGTGCAAAGGTGGAAAGGTGGATAACAAAAACAGGCAGGTTGAAAAGGGGGACCGGGGACCGGGAAGTTAGCGGGCGGTCGGATGTTGCGCGGCGAACGGACGCGACGNNCGCGCCCCTACCCGATGCAGAGTGGTTGGGGGGTTGTCCTGTCTTTTGTGATTTGCCATGTCCCCGGAGGTATTCCAAATTGAGCGTGCAATGGGGTCTGGGATGAACGGTTGCCTCACCTTGGGCAGCCTTCCGACAAAGGATAGTCCAGACCTCGCCCCCTTTTTAAGTCCATTCGCTGAGGCAAGTTCTCAGCAGCTGGGCAAGGT
>DBCN01000016.1:0-368 GCA_002293065.1 Opitutia bacterium UBA957 | reverse complement strand
CCCCGTTGAGAGATATCTCAGCCATCCCGAGATGGCCTACACACCTGAGAGGAACTTGGCTGTCGGCTAAGGTAAGCTCAAGCGGTTTTCGATGATAGAAAGTTCCTAGTGCAAGTATAGTTCGTGTTAGGAACTTTCTATCATCGTTAAGGCCTTGAGTGATGGGGGGTAGCTAATCATCTTCTCGGACAAGGAATGGGAGTCCCCGTTCGACGCGGTGCCGGTTCGCCGGCCCGCGTTCCCTTTTTGTTTAGGTAGGGGCGTGGCAGGATAGAGTACGGAGGTCAGAGTGCGGAAAGGCAGCCGTGCAAAGGTGCAAATCGGCCTACGGCCGGTGCAAAAGTGGAAAGGTGGAGGCAGGATTACGG
>DBCN01000064.1 GCA_002293065.1 Opitutia bacterium UBA957 | reverse complement strand
GCGCGCGGCGGCCGGAAGTGAGTAAGCCCGCGCCGCGGTTGCCTTGGTTTGGTCCAGGGCGTTTCCCTTTGTACCTCGCGCCGATGGCACGACACACGGACGTCGCCTTCCGTCAGTTGTGCAAGGAGCAGGGGGCGGATGTCATGGTCAGCGAGTTCGTGCAGTCCGAGGCTCTGATCCGCGGTAACGCCAAGGCGTGGGAGATGGTCGACTTCACGGAGACCCAACGTCCGATGGGCGTCCAAATCTTCGGGGCGACCCCGGCCTCGATGGCCCAGGCGGCGCGCCAAGTCTGCGACCGGGTCCGCCCGGACTTCCTGGACCTCAATTTTGGCTGCCCGGCCCATAAGGTCATCGAACAGAACGCGGGCTCGGGTCTCCTGCGTTGCCCGGCCCTCCTTTATGACCTGGTTAAAGCCGTCAAAGACGCCATTCCGGATGTCCCCCTGACGGCGAAGATGCGCCTAGGGTGGGATTATGAGTCCGTGGTGGCCGTGGAAGTGGCGGTTCGGCTGGAGCAGCTCGGGGTTGAAGCCATCGCTGTGCATGGGCGCACGAAAGAGCAGGGCTATGCGGGCGAAGCCCACTGGGGCTACATCGCCCAAGTCGCGGCGGCCGTGAACATCCCGGTGGTCGGTAATGGGGACATCAAGGACGGCGCAGCGGCGAAACGCCGTCAGGCGGAGAGCGGAGTCTCCGGACTGATGGTCGGACGGGCGGCCCTTTCGAATCCGTGGATCTTCAATGAAATCAAGGCGGCCTTGGCGGGGCAGGGCGAGATTACCCCCGTCATTACTGCACAGAAACGCTGGGACGCCATCATTCGCCTTTCCGAGCTGACCTTGGAGGTCCATGCCTCGCGGTTGGGCTCGCGCGATGTGCGGTGGATGTTGGATCGCCTGCATCCCCTCACGCATGGTCTACCTGGTTCGCGGAAAATTCGCGACCGGATGCGGGGCTGTCTGTCGCTCGACGACTTGCGGCGTTTGAGCGCCGAGCACCTCGCGGAACTTTCGGTGACGGAATAAGTCGATTTTGCAGGGGTTCGACACGCGTTCGTCACACCTGCAACGAAAACCTCATTTTGTTACTCGCAGGCCCCCTGTTAATAACCTGTGCAGGGCTTGCACTTGAGACGTAGGAAGGGCCGCCCATCAACAGGGTCGTATTCGCACCCGCGGATCGCTTTACCCCACCGCTTACCATTCGCGCCTTAAACCGGCGTCGAATTAACAAAATAAACCACTAATTACCAACGACTTGCAGATAGACAATTCCGGGTCAAACTCGTGAAAACTTCCCGCTGCTCGTCGGCCCCCTTGGTGGTCATCTCAACTTTTAACACATTTTAACAACTTTCAGGCTTTCAAACCGCCTGTGAACAACCTTCCTCAACCTTCCCCTTTCCTCATGGCCAGCCCAGTCAGTCACCTTTCCCTTTGGGAGACCGCCAAAAGCGAGCTCCGTAACATTTTCTCCCGTGCCGACTACGATACTTGGATCTCCTCCTTGAATCCCGTCAGCATCGTCGAGGGCAACGTCCTCCTGCTCGAAGCGCCGACCGTGCTTTCCGAGGCTTGGGTGAACAGCAATTACGGCGACGTGCTCCGTCGTCAGCTGACCCTGGTGGCCGGCCGTAGCATGGACTACCGTCTGACCGCCGCCGCGGGCGATACCCGTGAGCAGGCCAACGAAGAAGTGGTCGTCGCCCGTCCGTCGCGTCATGCCGCCGTGGCCCCCGCTCCGGCCATCAAGAGCTCGAACACCTTCGACAACTTCATCGTCGGTCCCGAAAACGAGATGGCCCATGGCGCCTCGCTCGCCGTCGCCAAGGAACCCGGCAGCAACTACAACCCGCTGTTCATCCATGGTCCGACCGGCCTGGGCAAGACGCACCTGATGCACGCCATCGCGCATTCCGTCTACGCCGCTAACCCTAAGGCCCGCATCGCCTACATTTCTTCCGAGACCTTCACCAACGAATTCATCCAGGCCCTCCAGGCCGGCAACGTCGCCGCTTTCCGCCGCCGTTACCGTGAACTCGACCTCCTGCTGATCGACGACATCCACTTCCTGGCCGGTAAGGAGTCCACGCAGGACGAATTCTTCCACACCTTCAACGAGCTCCACAACTCGCACAAGCAGGTCGTCCTCACCAGCGATCGGCCCGCCTCCGAAATCGCCAAGCTCCAAGAGCGCCTCGTTTCCCGTTTCCAGTGGGGCATGGTCGCCTCGATCCAGGCCCCGGGCCTCGAGACCCGCACGGCCATCCTCCGCAAGAAGGCCCAAGCCCGCGGCCTCGAACTCAGCCCCGAAATCGCCGATTTCATGGCTTCGCGCATCGCCCGCAATGTCCGGAACCTCGAAGGCGCCATCACCCGCATCTCCGGTCTGACGGGCATGACCCGCAAGCCCCTCGACCTCGCCCAGGTCGAGAAGCTGCTGCATGACATCCTCGTCGAGGAAGCGAGCCACACCCTCACCGCCGAAGTGATCCAGCGCAAGGTCGCCGAGCACTACCGCATTCAGATGTCCGACATGACGTCCAAGCGCCGCATGCAGAACATCGCCTTCCCCCGCCAAGTCGCGATGTACCTCACGACGCAGTTGACGGGCATGTCCCTCGTTTCCATCGGTGGCGCCTTCGGTGGCCGCGACCATGGTACCGTCATCCACGCCCGCAAGACGGTCGTGAATCAGATGGAAGTGGATCCGAACGTTCGCCGCACGGTCGAGTACCTCCGCGCGCAACTTTCGACGAACCGCGCCTAAGCTTTTCAGTGTAGGATGCACGCAGCCTGACCTTGGTGGGTCAGGCTGCTTTATTTTACGGCCGGGCGCCGCTTACCCGAGGAGGGCTTTGACCTTTGCCACGCGGGCTTGGTCCGCGACGGGGATCGCATCGGCCGGCCAATCGGGGGCGGCCCCGAGCGCAACGCTGGGCGGCCGGATGGTCATCCGCGTGCCTTGGATGCCCCGCAGCGAGGCATGGACTTCACGGACGCCCGTGCGGCGCACCAGTTCGCCGACATTGGTTTCGCTGACGCCGCCGCCGGCCAAGATGATGCAGCGATCGTCCGCTTGTCGTACGAGCCGGGCGATCAGGTCGGCCCCGGCGAGCGCGTTCGGGGCTTGGCCGGAGGTCAAGACGCGGTGGCAACCCGCGGCGATGATGGCTTCCAAGGCGGCGGCGGGGTCGGCGGCCCAGTCAAAGGCCCGGTGAAAGGTCACGGACATCCCTGCGGCAGCCTGGACGAGCGTGCGGGTGCGTTCGAGGTCGACCGTGGCGTCGGGGTTGAGCAGGCCGAGGACGACCCCGTCCGCGCCGGCGGCCTTGGCGATGGCAATTTCGCGCAGCATGATGCGGAACTCGGCGTCGGTGTAGAGGAAGTCGCCCCCGCGCGGCCGAATCATCACCTGCAGTTTGAGGCCCGGCAGGGCGCGCGTCGCCTCCAGCGTGCCCAGGCTTGGCGTGGTGCCGCCTTCCGCGGTGTTCTCGCAGAGCTCGACGCGGTCGGCACCGCCTTGTTGGGCGGCCAACGCCGAGGCATAGGAATAGGCGACGATTTCGAGCAGCATGGACGGCAGGGGCAGGGTGAGGAAGCGAGTCAACCGAGCCCATGCCCCGGAAGCAAGCGAGCCGTGTGCCCGCCCACATAAACCCCTTGCTACTTCAACCCCGAGGGGCATTGATGAGGGCGTTCCTTGTACGTTTTTCCCAGGGGAGTCCTCGACAGGACTGAGATGAGGCTTGGCCTCGAACCCTTGTACCTGATGCGCATCGCGCCGTAGGAAGTGGATTGTTTGAGTGCACCCCTTTTTCGGACCGTCGATGTGTTTCTGAGCGAACGCATTTCTTCCTGCATTCATGGTCACCGACAAAACCTCTCCTTTCCCTAAATCCGCCCGCATCTACGTGCCCGGCTCGCGGCCCGATGTGCTCGTGCCCATGCGCGAGATCGCCTTGGCGCCTTCCCGCCGTCCGGACGGTACCCTGACGCCCAACGAGTCTCTCCGGGTCTATGATACGTCCGGTCCGTGGGGCGATGCGTCTTTCCACCATGATGTGGAACTGGGCCTGCCCTCTATCCGCCTGCCTTGGATCCTTGAACGTAACGACGTCGAAGCGGTGGCGGGCCGTGAACTGAAGCCCGAGGACGATGGCTACCTTTCCTGGAAGCACGCCGAGACCGCCCAGCGCGCGACTTCGCGCAATCGCTTGGTCCAGTTCAACCGCGGTGACCGCAAGGTGTATAAGGGTAAGCCGGGCCAACGTCCGACCCAGCTGGCCTACGCCAAGCAGGGCATCATCACGCCCGAGATGGAATACATTGCCATCCGCGAGAACCAGCGCGTCCAGGCCGCCCGCCAGGAGCAGGCGTTGCCGCGGCACGCCCTCGGCTTCCAGCACCCGGGTCAGTCCTTCGGCGCCGCCATTCCCGAGGAGATCACTCCGGAATTCGTCCGTTCGGAAGTCGCCCGCGGTCGCGCCATCATCCCCGCCAACATCAATCACCCCGAACTCGAGCCGATGATCATCGGCCGCAACTTCTTGGTGAAGATCAACACCAACATCGGGAATTCGGCGGTAGCGTCCTCCATCGAGGAAGAAGTGGAGAAGATGCGCTGGTCGATCAAGTGGGGTGGCGACACGTTGATGGACCTCTCCACGGGGAAGAACATCCACCAGACCCGCGAGTGGATCCTCCGCAATTGCCCCGTCCCCGTCGGCACCGTGCCGATCTACCAGGCTTTGGAAAAGGTCAATGGCCGCGCCGAGGACCTCACCTGGGAAGTCTTTCGGGATACGCTGATCGAGCAGGCCGAGCAGGGCGTCGATTACTTCACGATCCATGCCGGCGTTCGCTTGGCGTACATCCCGATGACCGCCCGTCGCGTGACCGGCATCGTCTCGCGTGGTGGTTCGATCCTCGCGAAGTGGTGCCTCTCCCACCACAAGGAGAACTTCCTCTACACCCATTGGGACGACATTTGCGACATCATGGCCGCCTACGACGTCAGCTTCTCGATCGGCGACGGCCTCCGTCCCGGTTCGATCGCCGATGCCAATGACGAAGCCCAGTTCGCCGAACTGAAGACCCAGGGTGAGTTGACCAAGCGCGCCTGGGATCGCGGCGTGCAGGTCATGAACGAAGGCCCAGGTCACGTGCCGATGCACATGATCAAGGAGAACATGGACAAGCAGCTCGAGTGGTGCCATGAGGCGCCGTTCTACACCCTCGGGCCGCTCACGACGGACATCGCCCCGGGCTACGACCACATCACTTCCGCGATCGGTGCCGCCATGATCGGTTGGTACGGCACGGCCATGCTGTGCTACGTCACGCCCAAGGAACACCTCGGTCTGCCGAACAAGAACGACGTCCGCGAAGGCGTCATCGCCTACAAGATCGCCGCCCACGCGGCTGACTTGGCCAAGGGTCATCCTGCGGCCCAGCGGCGCGATAATGCCTTATCGAAGGCCCGCTTCGAATTCCGTTGGGAAGATCAATTCGCCTTGGCCCTCGACCCCGAGCGCGCCCAGGAATACCACGACGAAACCTTGCCGCAGGACTCGGCCAAGACGGCCCACTTCTGCTCCATGTGCGGGCCGAACTTCTGCTCGATGCGGATTTCGGATGACATCCGTAAGTTCGCCGACGAGCAGGGCGTTTCCACGGAAGAAGCCCTGCAACAGGGTATGGCGGAGAAGTCGAAGGAGTTCCGCGAAAAGGGCGGCGAGATTTATCAGTAAGAGGGGATAGGGGATAGGGGATGGGATTCTGGTTGGGTCTTTCGTTATCCTTCCCCTCACCGCCAACCGCTGATACCTTCCGTCGTCATGTCTCCTGCCAAGAAATCCTCCACCGCCTGGTATGACTCGCCGTTATACTACGACATCGTCTACGAGGACTACACGAAGAAGGAGACCCGTTTCATCGAAGGCATCGTTCGGCGCCATTGCCCGTCCTTCAAGGGTCCGTTGCGCGTGCTCGAGCCCGCCTGTGGTTCGGGGCGTCTCCTGGAGTCCCTGGCGCTGCGTGGGCATCATGTGGCCGGTTTCGACCTGAATCGGCATCAAGTCGCCTACGCCCAGAAGCGGCTCAAGGATCAGGGCCTAGCGGTCAAAGTCTGGCGCGATGGGCTCGAAGCTTTTTCCCTACCGAAGGGTGCGCCGTATGATGTCGCCCATTGTTTCGTCAGCACCTTCAAGTACGTCCTCACCGAAAGGGGGGCGGTTTCCTCGTTGCGGCGCATGGCGAAGGCTTTGCGGCCCGGTGGCCTTTGCCTGATTGGCATTCACCTGACCGACTACGCCAAGAATCCCCCCGATCATGAGCGCTGGGCTGGGCGCCGTCATGGGGTCCGCGTGGTCAGCGACACCTGGTCCGCCCCCGCGATCCGGGCCAAGCGCACCGAAGCCATGCGGACGCGCATGCAGATCACGCAGGATGGCAAGACCTGGGAGGAAGAGACCCATTGGAAGTTCCGTACCTATTCGCCGACGGAGGTCCGGGCGCTCTTGGCCAAAGTGCCGGAGCTGAAGTTGCTCGTCTGCCATGACTTCCATTACGACTTGGCCTCGACCCGCCCGCTCAAGGCCGACTACTCCGACGTCATCTTGGTGCTGCAGCGACGCTGAACGGTCAGGATGGGAAGGCATTCTATGCCTTGTCCTTTGGGTTCGGGGCCCTTACATCTCAGGGATGTCCTCGCCCCGTCTCTGCCTTGCTTTGCTTTGCGCCTTCGGGTCCATGGCGTCCGCGTCGGCGGCCATCGACATCATCGAAGCCGATGCCGTCAAGAAGGTCATCACGATCGAGACCAATGCACCTGCCGACGTGGTTCGCTACACGTTGGATGGCCGTGATCCGGATTACTCCGCAGGGGTTTATCTCGCGCCCATCGAGCTGCCGGAAGGCGGCACGGTCAAAGCCGCGGTCTTCGTCGAGCAGAAGCGCGTCGGGCCGGTCGTCAGCAAGTCTTTGCCCGTCAGTCCCTCGGAACTACCCAACCCCGCCAAGGTGCCTCTCACGCAGAACCGCGATCACCGCGTGTATGATTGGGTTCAGCGCCATGAAGCGATTCTCGCCCTGAACAAGTCGGGAGCTGCTGCCACCAAGGTCGTCCTCGTGGGCGACTCGATCACGCACTTTTGGTCGGGTGAACCCAAGTCCACCCGCGTCGCGGGGGCCTTGTCTTGGGATAAGTATATCGCACCGCATGCCCCGCTCAACTTGGGTTACGGCTGGGATCGGACGGAGAACGTCTTGTGGCGTCTTCGGCATGGCGAAGTGAAGGGCCTGCGCCCCAAGGCCTTTGTGGTCCTCATCGGGACGAATAACCTGAACACCAACACCGTCGCCGAGACGGTGGAAGGCATCGAAGCGGTTTGCGCCGAAATCCGCACCCAGTCACCTGGCGCGAAGATTCTCCTGCTTGGACTCCTCCCGCGTGGCGAACGCCCCGACGCCATGCGCCAAAAGGTCGCCGAGGTGAACTCGATGCTGGTGACCCGGGCCCCCAAGATTTGCGACCGCTACCTCGACCTTTCGGCCCGGTTCATCCAGCCCGACGGACGGATCACGCGGGCCATCATGTCGGACTTCCTGCACCCGACCGATGCGGGTTACGAGTTCATGGGCAAGGCCATCGACGACGCCCTCAAGGCCTGGGGTTTGTAAGTATTGGGGTCAGGGGCCAGGCTTGGGAGGGCTAGGACGGGTGTTTTAGGGGTAAAAAGAGTCCTTTGAGGGGTTTCACTGAGTTATTGACAGGTGAACAAAGTTTCAGAAACATCCGTTCACCATGGAAGCACTCACTAAGAAGCAGCAGGCCATCCTCGACTACATGCGCGAGCATGTCACCGAGCTCTCCTATTGGCCGAGCATCCGCGACATCCAAGCCAAGTTCCGCTTCGCCAGCACGAATGCCGTCTTCGGCCACCTCCAGGCCCTCGAGCGAAAGGGCGTCCTGCAGCGCATCCCCGGTGCCGCCCGTGCCTACAAGATCGCCCCTGAGGTCAGCGCGGATCTTTCCGAGACGGTCATACGCTACGAAGGCCCGAGCGACGACCAGATCGTCAACTTCGAGGAAGTGGCGTTCGCCGGGGCCATTCCCGCGGGTCTCCCGGACTACACCGAATCCTCGGGCGTGCTCTCGACGATGCAGGTGCCGATCGCCGCGGGTTCCCGTCGTCGCCCCCCGCAGTCCTTTGCTCTCCGCGTCCGCGGTGATTCGATGATCGATGCCGACATCAACGATGGCGACACGGTCATCGTCGAGCCCGGCCACCCCAAGCATGGTGACATCGTGGCCGCCTTGATCGATAACGAGACTACGCTGAAGCGCCTGATCAAGCAGGGCGGCAAGGTCTACCTGAAGTCCGAGAACAAGAATTACCCCGACCTTACCCCGGTCGATGAACTGGTGATTCAAGGCCTCGCCAAGACGGTGATGCGTCGAATCTAGTCGGACTTACCGCAAGACTTGGACGAGGTCGTCCGGGCGTTCGAGGTGGATGGCATGGCCACAGCCTTCGATGACGCTGAGGCGTGCCTTGGGCATGCGCTCGCCCATCCGCCGGGCGATCTCCGTAAACTTCGGGTCGTGTTCGCCGGTGACCAGGTCGACCGGGCCCGTCAGTTCACGGAGGCGTTCCCAGAGCGAGCTGAGCCGTCCCGTGCCGACGTGTTCCAGGCTCAAGGCAAGGCCTTCCGGGTCGTTTTGGTGGCGACGGGATAGGATGGGCTCAAGCCGTGCGGCGGGCAGGGCGAGCAGCGTTTTAAAGAAGGGCTGATTATGCCAGTACTTGTAGAAAGCCGGCAACCCTTGGGTGCGGAGGTATTTCGCCACGGAGTCATCCGCATAAGCCCGCTCAGCCCGTTCCGCTTCCGTTGGTAGGCCAGGACTGGCGCCGACGAGAATCAGCTGATGGAATTTGCCTGGATTGGCCAAGGCCCAATGCAGCGCGATGCGGCCGCCCATGGAGTAACCTAGGAGGGTCACGGGCTCCGCGGCGTTCCGGGCGGACTCATCCAAGATGTCGAGGTGTGCGGCTAACGAGTAGTCGGACGGCGTCCGCTGGCGGCATCGCGACCCATGGCCCGGGAAGTCCGGTGCCAGCAACGCGTGGCCAGGCGGCAGGACGGCCAGGAGCGGCTCGAAGTCGGCGCCCTCGCCGGTGAAGCCGTGGCATGCGAGGATCGTCGCCATCTTTCCGCTCAACGCTTCACGCCCAACGCCCGGTCGGTCCAGGCGAGCGCGCGCGCGATGGTCTCGCGATTCACCGAGTTGTGGCCGGTGACGGGCAGCGACATCAGTTCGACGGTTGCCCCCGCTTTCTTCATGGTCGTGAAGAGATTCGTGCCTTGTACGGGTGGGACGAGCGTGTCTTTCGCGCCATAGACCAGAAGCGTCGGGGCGGATCGGGCGGTCACGTGGGTCACGGGGCTGGCTTCGAGGCCGAGCGGTAGCTTTTGTTTGACGGGCCCACCGAGGAGCAGGGCCACCACGCTGATGGGCGTGTCGAGGCGATCGGCATAGCCACCGTCGATGGCGTCCTTGATGATGAGACCGAAGTCGGTCGGACCGCTGAAGTTCACCACCGCTTGGATCTCGGTGCCCTTGTCTTGGCGGGAGCCAAGGAGCGAAACCATGGTGCCGCCGGCCGAGTGGCCCCAGGCAGCGATGCGTTTCCCGTCGTAACCGAAGTCAGTCTGATGGGAGCGCAGCCACTGGACGGCGGCGCGGGCATCCTCGAGCTGGGCGGGGAAGGGGGCTTGGGTCGAGTAACGATAGTTCATCGACGCGACCACGTACCCTTGGGCGGTCAGGGCGGCGATGGGTGGGTTTTCCTTGCCGCCCCCGATCCAGCCGCCGCCGTGGATCCAGAGGACCACGGGCGCTCCCTTGGGGTCGGCGGGTAGCCGCAAGTCCAGCTTTTGGCGGGTATGGCCGTTTTCGACGTAGGGTACGTCCTTCTTGAGCGTGCCGAGGGTCTCCCCGGAAGCCGCCCACAGGGGGGAAGAAAGGGCAACCAGCGTAAGCAAAAGCAAGCGGTACGGCATACGGAGGTTCTATTTCAGGGGGGGGCGGTTGGACAGGAAAAAAAAGGGGAACCCAAGGCGCTGGGGGCTGACTAAAGGTTACCCCAACCCTCATGCCAGGCATTCGCGTCAAACCTTGGAACCGTGTCGATGGTCCCATTTACAGTCTCGCGACGACGGCGAAGGGCAAAGGCAACCTCAACATCTGCAGTTACGTGACGCCGATTTCGATGAAGCCGAAGCGCTTCATCGTCGGCATCTACAAGGACACCAAGACGCTGGAGAACTTGGAGGCCAATCCCATCGGCTTGCTCAACTACCTCGCCCAGGACCAAGCCAACCACATCAAGCTCCTGGGGAAGAAGTCCGGCCACAACGTCGACAAGGTCGCGCAGCTCGGTGGCGACGTCGAACATGTCGCCGATGGTCTCTATCGCTTGAAGGGCGCCATCGCCACGCTCCGCCTCCGTTTCATGGAGCGACTGGATTGCGGCGACCACTGGGCCTGGCTCGCGCACGTGGACTCGTATGAGAACCTGCGGGAAGCGCCGGCGCTGACGCTCGAAGAGCTCAAGCGCCTGAAGTTGATCTTGGCCTAAGGCTTATTTGCCCTTGGGTCGGACCTTCTTGAGCGTCACCGCCTTTTCCTCGCGCGCGGGGATCAGGTAGGTGCGGCCCCGGATCAGGCGCTCGTAAAGGTCGACCATCGCCACGCCTTCGCGCGGCCGGACGGAGTCGGCCTTGGTGGCCTTGTCGACTTGGCGCTTCAGCATGCGGCAGAGGTCCTCGGCGTTGTACTGGATCATGCCCAAGATGCGTTCGACCGAGTAGCCCGGGATGCTTTCTTCGATGTAGAAGCCGTCGGCTTCGTCGTCTTCGAGGAAGACGTGGGCCTCGTTCACGCGGCCGAAGAGGTTGTGCAGGTCACCCATGATGTCCTGGTAGGCGCCGACCATGAACGCGCCGATGTAGTAGGGCTTGTCGCCCTTGAGCGGGTGCAGCGCGAGGGTCTTGCGGACGTCCTCGAGGTCGATGAAGTCGTCGACCTTGCCGTCGGAGTCGCACGTGATGTCGACCAACGTGGCCTGGACCGTCGGGCGTTCGTTGAGGCGGTGGATCGGGGCGATCGGGAAGAGCTGGTCCAAGGCCCAGTGGTCGAGGAGGGACTGGAAGACCGAGAAGTTGCAGACGTACTGCTCGGCGAGCATCGAGTCGAGGCGGGCGAGCTCGTCGGGGATGTCGGAGGAATACGCGAGGTCGGCGCGGATCTGCCGGCAGATGTCCCAGAAGAGGCGGTCGGCCAAGGCGCGTTCCTCGAGCTTGAGGTTGCCGAGGCTGAAGCGGGCGTGGGCTTCCTCGCGCTTTTCCTTGGCGTCGTGGTAACGTTCGAGCGGGTCGAACTTCCGCTTGTTCTTGCGGATGGCTTCGAGCTCGCGGATGAGCTGGTGCGGCTTGCCCTTGGAGAGGTCGACCTTGCCTTCGTCGCGGGTGATGCGGTCGACGGCTTCGAAGATGAGGATAGAGTGCGGCGCGACGAGCGCGCGGCCGGATTCCGAGACGATGTCGGGCAAGGCGACTTTGCTTTCCTCACAGATCTGCTTGATGTTCGCGACCACGTCGCGGGCATAGCCCTCCATGCTGTAGTTCATGGAGGATTCGTAGGCCGAACGGCTGCCATCGTAGTCGATGCCCAGGCCGCCGCCGACGTCGAGCAGGCCCATAGGGAAGCCCATGCGCTTGAGTTCGCAGTAGAAGCGGGTGGCTTCGACCACGGCCTTCTTGATGGTGCCGATGTTCGGGACCTGCGAGCCGATGTGGAAGTGGACGAGGCGCAGCGAGTCCTTCATCTTGGCCTTGGTCAGGCGCTGGGCGACTTCGACGATCTCGGAGGCGGTCAGGCCGAACTTCGCGTTCTCGCCCGTGCTGTCGGCCCACTTGCCTTCGCCGGCGGTGGTGAGCTTGACGCGCAGGCCGATGTGCGGCTGCACGCCCATGCGGCGCGCGATGCGGATGATGGCGTCGATTTCGGAAAGCTGCTCGACGACGATGATGGTCTGCTTGCCGAGGCGTCGGCCCATGAGGGCGAGCTCGATGTACTCCTCGTCCTTGTACCCGTTGCAGATGAGGAGCGCCTTGCGGTTCTCGAGGAGGGCGAGCGCGATGATCAGCTCAGGCTTGGAGCCGGCTTCGAGGCCGAAGTCATACTCCTCGCCGGCGTCGAGGATTTCTTCGACGACTTCGCGGAGCTGGTTGACCTTGATGGGGAAGACGCCGCGGTACCGCCCTTCGTAGCCTTCCTCGTCGATGGCCTTGCGGAACGCTTCGTTGATCTGCGTGACGCGCTGGCGGAGCATGTCCTGCACGCGGATGGTCAGCGGCGGCTTGAGGCCCGAGGCTTCGACTTCCTTGATGATGTCGGCGATGCGGATCTTCCGGTGGTCGCCCTTCGGGTGGACGCACAGGTTGCCCTGTGGATCGACGGAGAAGTTGTTACCTCCCCAGCGTTTGAAGCCGTAGTATTCTTCGGCGTCTTTAGTGGTCCAAGGCGATGGTTTGCTCACGTGAGTAGGCGTGGACTTTTTATCCCCCCGCCGGAAGCGCAAGGGGAAATCTCGCCGGCTAGTCGGGCGCCTTCCGGCTCGACCCGTCGCTGGGACGCGGTTGTGATGTCGCCATGCCCGCCTCCCGAGTCATCCCTGCGACGCTTGCGTTACGGAAGTCGCTCGCCGGGCTGTCTTTCCCATCCCCGGCGGACTTGGTTTACCGGCCTTTGGATTACGCCTGGGATGCCCATGAGGCGTACCTGCGGCGCTACGCCGCGGCCGGCGGCCGGCGGGTGCTGTTCTTGGGCATGAATCCGGGGCCTTTTGGCATGGCCCAGACGGGCGTCCCGTTCGGCGAAGTGGCCGCGGTCCGCGACTGGCTCGGCCTGGAGATGCCCGTCGGGCGTCCGCCGGTCGAACATCCCGGCAAAAAGGTCACGGGGTTCGCCTGCCACCGCTCGGAAGTCAGCGGTCGGCGCTTGTGGGGTCTCTTCCAGGAACGGTTCGGGACGCCCGAACGTTTCTTCGCGGAGCACTTGGTGCACAACTATTGCCCGCTGCTTTTCTTGGAGAACACGAAGCTGGGTCGCAACGTGGTGCCGGAGGAATTGCCGGCGGAAGCGATGGCACCCGTGAACAAGGCGTGCGACAAACTCCTCCGGTCGATGGTCGAGGCGCTCGGCGTGACGACGGTCGTCGGCGTCGGGGGCTATGCCGAGGAACGGGCCCGCGAGGCTTTGGATGGTTTGCTCGTGACCTACGCGAAAGTGCCGCATCCCAGTCCGGCCAATCCCGTCGCCAACCGCGGCTGGTCTGCGGCCGCAACCAAAGCTTTGGTGGAGCAAGGGGTATGGCGCTGATCGAAGAGATCCTCGGCCGGCCCGCGCTGCGGCAAGCGCTGTGGCGCTGGTGGTATCCGTTCTTCACCCGGCGGGTGCGGAACCAAGGCATCGATTTCCTCAACTACGCTTTTGAGGCATCTCCGCCGCTGGGTATTCCCTTGGCGCCGGCCGACGAGCCGTTCCGTGCGAACATCCAGCTCTACCACCACGTCGCGGCGAAGGCCGGTTTGTCGGGCGCCCGCGTTCTCGAGGTCAGTTGTGGCCATGGGGGCGGGGCATCTTACCTGACGCGGACCTTCGGGCCGGCGGAATACGTGGGCCTGGACCTCAATCCCGAGGGCATTCGCCACTGCCAAGGCCGCCATCCGCTGGCCAACCTGCGGTTTGTCCACGGCGATGCGATGGCGCTGCCTTTTCCGGATGGTTCGTTCGATGTCGTCGTCAATGTCGAGGCATCACACTGCTACCCCGATTTCCGTAAATTCTTGGATGAAGCCGCCCGCGTGCTCAAGCCGGGGGGGCGCCTGGTCCATGCCGACCTCCGCTATCCTTCGCAGGTGGCTGCTTGGGTGGCTGACCTGGCGCACCATCCGCATCTACGTCTCGAGCGGATGCGCCTCATCAATCCCGAGGTCGTGCGCGGCATGGAACTGAACACCCCGCGCTACACGGAGATGATCCGGACGTGTTTCCCGTGGTTCCTGCACCGGCTGGGGCTCGACTTCGACGGCGTCAAGGGTTCGCGGCTGCACCGCGACGCCTTGAGCGGGGAACTCAGCTACCGGAGTTTCGTCTTACGAAAGCGGCCGAACGCTTAGGCCTTATGGATGGGCGGCGGCGTGCTGTTCAGGCCGCGGTTGCGCAGGCCGTTCAGGACGATGAGGTTGATCAGGTGCATCACGCCGAGGACGATGACGACGATGCCCAACTTCCAGCTGAGGTGCTCGGCGACGGTGAGGCCACGCGTGGGCGGCGTGCCGGTCGAGAGGAAGAGCAGCATGAAGCCGAAGTTCACCAGGTAGAAACCGATGATCAGGAGGTTGTTGACCGAGTCGGCCATGGCCGCGTTGCCGTGGAAGGCGTCGACGAGGAAGGCGCGGCCGCTGCGGAAGAGGGTCCGGCCGACCCAGATCGTGATGGCGAGGGCGACGACGAAGTAGATGCCGTATTCGATGAAGCTGAGCGGATCGGTCACGGCGTAGTTGTTTTCCATGGTCATGCCAGTCTGGCGGCGGCGCCGCCGGTTTCAATCCGCCATATTTTGTATAAGTATAGGTGCCGGGGCTCATTATCGCCGCGACGGGATCGTCAGCGGCGGTCATGAAAAGGACGGTCAAGCGACAAAAGAGGCCCGGGAAGGCCGGTCGATACGAGCGAACGCGAGGGGCGGCCGCCCGCCGCCGGGCTCACTCCACGCGGGGTCATCGATGGCGCGGAAAGGGGGTAGTTCGTTCTGGAATCGCCCCCGGGGCTGACTAATTTGGGATCACCCCGATGCGCTTCCTTGCCTGCCTGCTGCTCCCGTTCGTCGTCCACTCCGCCGATCGCCCGAACATCCTCTTCATCCTGACGGACGACCAAGGCTACGGAGACGTGGGCGCGCACGGCAACCCGGTGCTCAAGACCCCGCACCTCGACCGGCTCCGCTCCGAAAGCGTCCGCTTCACGGATTTCCAGGTCTCGCCGACCTGCGCCCCCACGCGTAGCGCGCTGCTGACCGGGCGGCATGAGTTCAAGAACGGCATCACCCACACCATCCTCGAGCGCGAGCGCCTGGCGCTCGGCGCGGCGACCCTGGCCGAGCAGCTGCAAAAGGCCGGCTACCGCACCGGCATCTTCGGCAAATGGCATCTCGGCGACGAGGCGGAGTACCAGCCGAACAAGCGCGGTTTCGACGAGGTCTACATCCATGGCGCGGGCGGGATCGGCCAGAGCTACCCCGGCAGCTGCGGCGATGTACCCAAGAATTCCTACTTCGGGCCGACCCTGCTGCATAACGGCAAGTTCGTGAAGACCGAGGGGTATTGCACCGACGAGTTCTTCGCGCAGGCCACCAAGTGGATCGAAGGTGAGGCCGCGGCCAAGCGTCCTTTCTTGGCATGGGTGGCCACCAACGCCCCGCATGCACCTTACAACGCGCGGCCGGAGGATGCGGCCCTTTATGAAGGCAAGGGACTCGGCAAGGACACCGAAAACTTCTTCGGGATGCTCCATAATATCGACCAGAACGTCGGCAAGATCCTCGCCAAGCTCGAGGCCCTTGGCATCGCGAAGGACACATTGGTCGTCTTCATGAACGACAACGGCGGCACCGCCGGCACCAAGGTCTTCAATGCTGGCATGCGGGCCCAGAAGGGCACCCCTTTCATGGGCGGCATCCGGGCGATTTCCTTCTGGCGCCTGCCCGGACGGTTCCAGCCGACGGACGTCAAGGCCCTCGCCGCGCACATCGACTTCGCCCCCACGATCCTCGAACTCACCGGTGCCGCGGCCTCCTCGACCATGCAGGCCCAGCTGGAAGGCCGCAGCCTCGTCCCTTTGTTGACCGCCAAGCCGGGCCAGGAGGTGGCTTGGCCTGATCGCACGCTCTTCACGCACGTCGGGCGCTGGAACGGCAGCGACCCGGAAGTCGGCCGGTATGTCCAGACGAGCGTCCGCACCTCCCGTTGGCACCTTGTCTCCGCCGGCAACGGAGCAAACACCGGCAAAGGCAAGGCCAAGGCCGCCGCGAAAGGCGAGTCGGCTGGGTCAGCGCCCGTCCGCCCGAACTGGCAGCTCTTCGACCTCGGCGTCGACTACGGTGAGACCACCGATGTCGCCGCGCAGCACCCGCAGGTCGTGGGCGAACTCGTCGCCAAGCATGATGCCTGGTGGAAGGAATGCCGACCGCTGATGGTCAACGAAGGCATCAAGGGCCCCACGGAAAACCCATACAAGGTGCTGTACCGTCAACAGATGGGGAAGTGAGGTTGGGCGGAGTTCGGAGCATTGAGTGCCGGTTGATTGGTTGAATTGAGTAAGGGGAGGCCGGGCACGATGCCTCTGCTGACAGCATCGCTCCTGCATTACCCACCATTCAACGAATCAACCCTCCAACCAATCAACCGATCAGGCTAAGACCTGCTTCATCAACTCCCCGTGGATATCCGTCAGACGGAAGTCGCGGCCTTGGTAGCGGTACGTCAGGCGCGTATGCTCCACGCCCATGAGGTGCATGATGGTCGCGTTGAGGTCGTGCACGTGGACGGGGTCCTTGACGATGTTGTAGCAGAAGTCATCGGTCTCACCCATGACGTGGCCTTTCTTCACCCCGGCGCCGGCCATGAGGACCGTGAAGCAACGGGGATGGTGGTCGCGGCCGTAGTTGGTCTCGGTCAGGGCGCCTTGCGAGTAGATGGTGCGGCCGAATTCCCCGCCCCAGACGATGAGCGTGTCGTCGAGCAACCCGCGCTGCTTGAGGTCGGTGAGCAGCCCCGCGGTCGCTTGGTCCGTGTCGTTGCACTGGCCTCGCAGGGCTTTCGGCAGACCGCCATGGTGGTCCCAGCCCATGTGGAAGAGCTGCACGAAACGGACATCGCGTTCGCAGAGCCGGCGGGCGAGCAGGCAGTTGGAGGCGTAGGAACCGGGGCGTTTGACGTCCGGACCATAGAGGTCGAGCACGTGCTGCGGTTCCTTGGAGAAGTCGAGCAGGTCCGGCACGCTGGTCTGCATGCGGAACGCGAGTTCATACTGGGCGATGCGGGTCTGGATCTCCGGGTCGCCAAGCACGCCGTGGCGCTGCTGATTGAGCGCCGAAATCTCATCCAGGGATTCGCGGCGAATGTCGCGGCTCATGCCTTCGGGGTCCTTGAGGTAAAGCACGCGCTCGCCTTTGTTGCGCAGCTTCACGCCTTGGTGCTTCGAGGGCAGGAAGCCCGCGCCCCAGAGGCGGTCGTAGAGCGGTTGGTCGTCGGGTCGGCCACTGCCGAAGGACGACATCACGACGTAGTTCGGGAGGTTGTCGTTCTCGCTGCCGAGTCCGTAGCTGGCCCATGAGCCGATGGACGGACGACCGGCCAACTGGCTGCCGGTCTGCATGAAGGTGATGGCGGGGTCATGGTTGATGGCTTCGGTGTACATCGAGCGGACCATGCACCATTCGTCGGCCTTGCCGGCAATGTGTGGCAGGACCTCGCTGAACCACATGCCCGACTGACCGTGTTGCTTGAATTTGAAGATCGAAGGGGCGACGGGGAAGCTCTTCTGGCCCGAGGTCATCGTGGTCAGGCGCTGTCCTTGGCGGATGGAGGCCGGCAGGTCCTGCGCCCGGAATTTGTCCATCCCCGGCTTGGGGTCGAAGAGGTCCATCTGCGACGGGGCACCCGATTGGAACAGGTAGATGATCTTCTTGGCCTTGGGCTTGAAGTTGGGGAAGCCCGTTGCTTCCGGTTTTCCGGCAAAGGCGGAGGGGGCGAGGATCGAGCCGAGGGCGGCGAGGCCGATGCCGCCCGCGGATTTTTTCAGGAAGGTGCGGCGGGAGAGAGCCAGCCGGGTGGCCTCGTCGAGGCCGAGGAAGTCACGGTCGTTGCAGTTCATTCGCGGGTGACGGTTTCGTCGAGGTTGAGGAGGACGTTGGCGGTGACGGTCCAGGCGGCCAGTTGCGCCGGGTCCAAATCGGTCGGTACGGCGCTTTGACCGTTGGCGAGGAGCTTCTTCGCCGCGGGGAGGTCGGCCGCGTAGGCCGTCAGGCGTCGGTCGAGCCCCTTGCGCAGGACGGTGAGTTCGGCGGGCGTACCGGGACGGCAGGTGACGCGCTGGAACGCCCAGGCCAAGCGTTGGTCGATGGTGCCGGGTTGGCGAAGGGTGAGTTCGGCCAATTTGCGCGATGCTTCCACGAAGGTGACTTCATTCAGGAGCGAGAGGGCCTGCATCGGCGTGTTGCTCCGGAAGCGCTTTACGGTGCAGACCTCGCGGGTGGCGGAGTCGAAGAGCAGCATGGAGGGCGGGGCCGCGGTGCGTTTCCAGATGGTGTAGAGCGAGCGGCGGTAGAGGCCTTCGCCTGTGTCGGCCTTGTAGTTGCGCATGTCGCCGTAGACGCTGGTTTCGTCCCAGACGGCTTCGGGCATGTAGGGCTTCACGCTGACGCCACCGACCTTGGGGACCAACAACCCACTTACGGCGAGGGCTTGGTCGCGGATGGTCTCGGCTGGAAGGCGGAAGCGGGGGCCCCGTGAGATCCAGCGGTTCTCTGGGTCCTTCTCCAGTTTCTCCGGCGTCACGACCGTGCTCTGGCGGTAGGCTTGGCTCATCAGGATGAGCTTCTGCAGGCGTTTCATGTCCCAGCCGTTTTCGGCAAAGTCGACGGCGAGCCAGTCGAGCAACTCCGGGTGGCTGGGCCATTCGGCCTGCGAACCAAAGTTCTCCGAGGTCTTCACGAGGCCCGTGCCGAAGAAGTTCTCCCACGCGCGGTTGACCCAAACGCGGGCGGTGAGCGGGTGTTGGCCGCTGACGAGCCAACGGGCGAAGCCGAGGCGGTTGTTCGGTTCGCCGGCGGGTAGGGGCGGGAGTGCCGCCGGTAACTTGCGTTCGACCTTGACGGTGGGTTTGTCGTATTCGCCGCGGTCGAGCAAGAAGGCATCCTTCGGCTTCGCGAGCTCCTTCATCACCATGACGTCGATGATGCCAGGGAGCGTGCTCTTGGTGTTCCGCAGGCCGGCGAGCTGCGCGTCGGCGGAACGTTTCGGGTGTTCCGGGCTATCGGCAAACGCCTTGGCCAGTGCCTTGCGTTCGTCGACCGTACGGGTGGCCGCATCCTTCAGGATGAGGGCGCGGAGTTCGGTGGCTTGCGGGGTGTCCTTCAGGCTCACGAGGCTTGCGGGGAGACCCGTCGTGCTGAGGCGGAAGCGGCCGACGTTATGGTTGGGCAGCGTTTCGCAGCGTAAGGCGATGGTCAAGGTCGCACCCGGGGGCACGGCCGTCGGCATCAACATGAAGAGGCCTTTGCGGGGGACGCGATTTTCGGCCGCGTTGCCGCCGATGGCCCAGCCCGTACCGGTCTTGGCGCGAGCAGGCCGCGCTTTCTTTGCGCCCTTGGTGGCGGCGCCACCTTCCACGAGGCTCTTGATCGGCCAACCGTCTTGGCTGAAGTCGGCTTGGGCATCGACGAAGTCGAGCTCGACCTTCTTGCCATTAGCCAAGGTCAGGATGGCATCCACTCCGCTCAACACGAAGTTTCCGTTCGGAGCCCGTCCGAGGCTTTGCGTGGGCAAGGAAGCATCGGGCATGACCTCGAGCAGCAGACCCGTGAGTTCGCCCGCGGGGATGGGCGCCGTGATGGTATAAACGTCCTTGTCGGGATTTTTGCCGCCGACGAGCCAACTGCCGTCGGGTTGTTGCTTGAGGGTGGCGCCGCCGTTGCTGACGGCTTGGGCCGCGCCAAGCGCCGACCAGGTTGCGGTCTTGCCGGCGAAGCCTTGCCGGAGCTTCCGCTCCCAGGCGCTTTGCGCTGTGGCGACATTCTTGCTCGCGGCCTTCACCGCGAGTTCCGCTTCGGCGATGGCTTTTTCCACTTCGGCGAGCCGGGCCTTGGCTGCCGGCGTGGCGAAGGTGTAGGTCGGCGGCGTGTTGCCGCCCATGCGGGTCGAAGCCGAGCCGCCGAACTCGCCGAGCACGCCCGTTTCGTCGTTGGAGTTGAAGTAGGCGAAGAATTGGAAGAATTCCTTCTGGGAAATCGGGTCGTACTTATGGTCGTGGCAACGGCAGCAATTCATCGTCAGCGCCATCCAGGTCGAACCGGTCGTCTCGACGCGGTCGATGACGGTTTCAACGGCCCACTCCGCCACGATGCGACCTCCCTCGCCGTTCAGGCGGTGGTTGCGGTTGAACCCGGTTGCGACGATTTGGTCTTCGGTCGGGTTGGGGAGCAGGTCGCCGGCGAGCTGCTCGATCGTGAAGGCGTCAAAGGGCTTGTTGGAGTTGTAGGCGCGGATGACCCAGTCGCGCCAGGGCCACATCGTTCGTGTGGTGTCGCTCTGGAAACCATTGCTGTCGGCGTAGCGTGCGAAATCGAGCCATTGGGCCGCCATGCGTTCGCCGTAGTGCGGCGAAGCCAAGAGGCGGTCCAAGGCCTTGGACCATGCATCAGGTGAGGTGTCGGCAAGGAAAGCGGCGAGGTCCGCTTCGGAGGGCGGCAGGCCGGTCAGGTCGAGCGCGGCTCGGCGGAGGAGGGTGGTGCGGGGGGCCTCGGGAGTACCGCTCAAGCCTTTGGCGCTCCGCGCTTGGGCGACGAAGCCATCGATGGCGTTGCCCCCGGCGGGGATGGCGGGGACCGCTGGCTTCTTCGGCGTTTGGAAGGCCCAGTGCCCTTGGTAGACGGCGCCTTCCTTGATCCAGCGGGCCACCAAATCAATCTGCTCCTTCGAGAGGACCTTGTGGAACTCCGCGGGTGGCATGTGGTCGTCCGCATCCGTCGTCAGCAGACGCTTCATCACCTCACTTCGCTCGGGGTGCCCGGGGACGATCGCGGGGTCGCCCGACTTCCCGCCCCGCCGCGCGGCCTCGAGCGAGTCGAGTCGGAGCTTGCCCTTCATCTTCGCTTCGTCCGGTCCGTGGCAGGCGTAGCAGGTGTCGGAGAAGATGGGGCGGATGTCGCGGTTGAATTCGACACGGTCCTCCGCCAGCACCGCGGAGGCGGCGGCGAGCAGGACCACGAGGGCGGACCGACGGACGCGCATGGTTTATTTGGCTTCGGCGAGGGACTTGATGGCGAGGGCGCGGAAACCGACGGCATCACCGTGGCCGGCGAAGCCGAAGAAGCCGTTCTTGCGATCCTTGCCCGGGTGGGCGCTCTTGCCCATGACCGTGGCCATGTCGACCTTGCTGAGGTCGGCGTCGAGGATGACGAAACCGTTGAGCTCAACCTTGAGGTTCGAGCCTTTGACGGTGACTTCCTGGTAATTCCACTCGCCGATGGGACGCTGGTAGCCGCGCTGGGCGCCGACCATGCCGTACGCCGAGCCGTGGACTTGGCGCGGGTCGAGCTTGCCCTTCACCTTGTCGTAGTTGTCGTCCAGCACCTGGAGTTCGCACATGCCGACATAGGCGGTGTTGCCGGTGCCGGGGAAGCGGAGGCAGAGGCCGTTATTGCCGCCGGCGGGCACCTTGAATTCGAGGCGGGCAACGAAGTCGGTCAGGTCGTCCTTGTGGTAGAGGTTGCCGCCTTTGCCGGGCTTGCAGAAGATGGCGCCATCCACGACTTCGTATTGGTCGGTCGCGCCCTTCCAGTCGGTGAGGTCCTTGCCGTTGAAGATGGTCTTGAAGCCTTCGGTGCCCTTCGAGGCGAGGTACTTGTTGGCTTCGGCGCCGTTGATTTCGCGGACGAAGATGTTGCGCCAGCGGATCGGGGCGCCGTGGGTCTGGAGGCAAATCGGGCCCTTGGCCGGGACGGCCACTTTGCGGTCATAGAAGTTCTCGAGGCTGGCGTGATCGACGGTCTGCTTGCCGTTGAGCCAGATGCTGACGCGCGCCCCGACCATGACGATGCGCAGCGTATTCCATTCGCCGGGTGCCTTGTCGGCGAGGACGAGCGGGAACTTGCCGTTGTTCAGGCCGTTGTTCCACAGCGCGCCGCTGCCTTTGTCGGCGCCGTTCTTCTTTTCCTTGGCGTTGGCGGGGTCCCAAATCTGCACTTGCGGCACGTTGCGGAGGTAGATGCCGGAGTCGCCGAGGGGCGCCATATTGTACTCGAGGGTCAACTCGATGTCGCCGTATTCCTTCTCGGTGGTGGCGTACTTGCCCTTGCCGTCGTTGACGAGTTCGTCGCCTTCGGCCTTCCAGTGCGTCCGCATGTCGGCGGTCCAGGCTTTGTCGCGCTCGGCCCGCTTTTCGGGGGAAAGGGCGAGGTAGGCCCGGTGATCGGAGGTGTCGCCGCCGCGCCAACCGGTGAGGTCCTTGCCGTTATAGAGCGAGGTAAAGCCTTCGGGGGGCGTGGGCGCGGCCGTCAAGGCGACGGAGGCGAGGAGGAGGGCGAGAAGACGCATGGGGTGAGGAAAGGGTGCTTAGAGAGGTTCGAGCGTGCAGCGCTTCACTTCGAAGGCGCCGCCTTCGGATTGGAGGCCGATGGCGCCTTCGGTGAGGTTCAGGCCGGTCGCCTTGTTCACTTCCTTGCCGTTGACCAGGATGGTCACGGTATCCTTGTCGCAGATCGTGGTGAAGGTGTTCCATTCGCCGGCGGGCTTTTCCGCGTCGAGCTGTTTGCCGATGCGGTAACCCCGGACGGTGCCATCCTTGGCCTTCAGCGCGACGCCTTCCTTGGCCGTGGCGCCGGACCAGAGATAGAAGTCGCCTTGGTTCTTGTGCATGCCTTGGCACTCGATGCTCTTCGGCCAGATGGCGTCGGGCGCGGTCATGTGGACGACGACGCCGGTGTTGCCGGGTTTGGTGAAGCGCCATTCGACCGTGAACTTATATTGTTTGTAGGACTTCTCGGTGCGGAGGAAGCCGTTGGGCTTGCCGGTGCAGACCAAGAGGCCGTCCTTGACCGACCAGGTTTCGGCGGCGGGGGCGCCGCCCTTCAGGAAGGAGGTCCACCCGGTGAGGTCCTTGCCGTTGAAGAGTTCGACCTTGGCGCCGGGGGTGGAGGCTGGTGCCGTCGCCACGGTCGCGGCCGGGGCATCGGCCGCGATGGCCAGAGGGGAAGCAAGGACGGACGAGAAGATCGCCGCCCAGAGTGGGAGGAGGGTGCGTGGGGACATGAACAGAAGTTAGCCCAACCCCGACTCATGAGAAGGCTAAAGACGGGTAAATAATGATGGGTCTTCCCTGGATGCCATGAACGGCCCCTAGGCTTTTAACTGCAGGGCGGCGAACTCGTCGAGGAACAGGCGAACGCTTGGGTGTGTCCTTAGGATCGAGGCCGGGCATTTCGGGGTCAGCGGTCCTAGGCAGGCGGCCGCGACGGCTTGGGCTTTACGCATGCCCGGAACGACGACGCTCAGGTGCCGGGCTTGCCGGAAGACTGGAATGGTCAGGCTCAAGGCTTTGGGGGGGACGTCCGCCAAGGAGGCGAAGCAGCCGTCGTTCAATTGCTGCTGTCGGCAAGCGTGATCGAGGTCGACGACCTTGACGCGCACGGGGTCGTCGAAGTCGGCCACGGGCGGGTCGTTGAACGCGATGTGGCCGTTTTCACCGATGCCGAGGCAGATGAGGTCGATGGGGGCGGCGGCGAGCATGGCGGCGTAGCGAGTGGCTTCTTGCGCGCTGTCCGCGGCTTCACCGTGGATCTCGGCGAAGCTGCCGAGGCGGACGTGGTCGAGGAGGCGTCGTCGAAGGTACGTCCGGAAACCGGCGGGGTGTTTCGCGCCGAGTCCGATATACTCATCCATATGGAAGCCATCGATGCGCGCCCAGTCGATGAGGCCTTGGCTTTGGCTGATGAGCTCGGCGAGGAATTCGTTTTGCGAAGGGGCGCAGGCGAAGACGACCCGGGCGCGAGGTTGCGCGGCCAGGGTCTGGGCGAGGATGGTGACGACGTGCTCGGCCGCGCGACGTCCCATCTCCGCTCGCGTCCGGCGGACGTCCGTGGGGATGGGGTGGTCGGGCCGGACCATCGTCAGGCCATGATGCCCTTGACCTGCTTGCCGGCGACGCCTGTCAGGCGGATGTCGAGTCCTTGGAGCTTCACGGTCAGGCGCGTGTGTTCGATGCCCATGAGGGCAAGCATCGTCGCGTGCAGGTCATGCACATCGACGATGTTCTCGACGGAGCGATAACCGAGTTCGTCGGTATTTCCGTAGACGGTGCCGGACTTGACGCCCCCGCCGGCCAGGAAGACGCTGAAACCCAAGATGTGGTGGTCGCGGCCCGAGCCTTGCCCCATCGGGGTGCGGCCGAATTCGCCGCCCCAGAGCAGCAAGGTGTCCTCCAACATGCCACGCTGCTTGAGGTCGGCGATCAACGCCGCGGTGGCTTGGTCGACGTCTTTGGCGGCCGAGCGCATGCCGTCCTCGATGCCGCCATGGTGATCCCAGGCGCGGTGGTAGAGTTGGATCATGCGGACACCGCGCTCCGCCAAGCGACGGGCCATGAGGCAATTGGACGCGAAGGAACCGTCCCCGACTTCCTTGATCCCGTACTTCTCGAGGGTCTTGGGCGACTCGTTCTTGAAGTCGAGCAGGTCGGGTACGCTCGACTGCATCTTGAAGGCGAGTTCATACTGCGCGATGCGCGTGGCGATTTCCGGGTCGATGGTCTCCTCGGCGAGCGTGCCGTTGAGGCGGCGGATCTCATCGACGACTTGACGCTGGGTGCTCTGGCAGACGCCCTGGGGATTGCCGATGTAGTGCACCGCTTCACCCTTGGATTGGAACAGGATGCCTTGGTATTTGCTGGGTAAGGCGCCGCTGGACCATTGGCGGGAGGAAATCGGCTGCAGGCCGGTCTTGCCGGCCGAGGTGAGGACGATGTAACCAGGGAGGTTTTCGGTCTCGGCGCCCAAGCCGTAGAGCAGCCAGGAGCCCATGCTCGGGCGGCCCTTGATGATCGACCCCGTGTTCATGAACGCGTGCGCCGTGTCATGGTTGATCTGCTCGGTCCGCATCGAGCGGATGACGCAGAGGTCGTCGGCTTGACCGCCGATATGCGGGAAGAGGTCGCTGATCTCGATGCCGGCCTTGCCGTATTTCTTGTAGTCGACGAACGAGCCGCGGGCCTTAAGCACGGCACCCTGCAACTGGGCGAGTTGCTGCCCCTTGGTGAAGGACTCGGGGAAGGCTTGGCCATCGAGCTTCTTGAGCGCGGGCTTCCAATCGAAGGTCTCGAGGTGCGAGGGGCCACCCGCCATGCAGAGGTAGATGACGCGCTTCGCCTTCACGGGGAAGTGCGGGGACTTCAGGAAACCTTTGGAGAAAGCGGGGTCAGCGGGGCCGTCCGTGGCGGCGAGGCCTTTGGCCGCGAGCATGGCGAAGGCGGCGCCGCCCAAGCCGTAGGCGCTCTTGGTCAGGAAACTGCGTCGGTTGATCGACAGCGTATGCGCGATGGGGTCGTAAGGGTGCATGGCTTAGTAGCGCGTGATGACTTCGTGGGAATTGAGGAGGACGCGGCAGGCCTGCGTCCACGCGGCGTGGACGGCGGGGTCGTCGGCGGGCGGCGGGGTGAGGCCGATCTTCAGGAGTTTGGTGGCCTCCGCCGGATTGGCCGCGTAGTAGGCCCGCTGATCGGCGATCAGCTTTTCCAGCGCGGCCCGCTCGGTTGGCTTGATGCCACGGCCGACCGCCAGGATGAAGGCGGCGTTGAGGCGGTCCTCCGCGGCAGGCTTGGCGAGGAGGCGGGCCGCGAGGACGCGGGCGGCTTCGACGAAGGTGGGGTCATTCAAGAGCGTCAGGGCCTGCTGCGGCGTGTTGCTCGAGCCGCGCAGGGCGACGCACTCGTCGCGGGCCGGGGCATCGAAGTTGACCAACATCGGGTGCAGGAACATGCGTTGCCAGTGCATGTAGAGACCACGGCGCCATTGTTCGGCATCCTTGTTCGCGACGTACATCCGGTTCGGGAATTGCAGGGGCTCGTAGTAGCCGTCGGGCTGGTACGGTTTCACGCTCGGGCCGCCGATGTCCGCGGCGTTCAGCAGGCCGGCGATGGCGAGGGCGTTGTCGCGGATGAATTCCGCATCCAAGCGCCGGGGGTTCTGGGAAGCCAAGAGGCGGTTGGCGGGATCGAGGTCCTTGAGTTCGGGACGCAGGCTGCTGTTTTGGCGGTACGTCCGGCTGGTCACCATGAGACGGACCAGGCGCTTGACGTCCCAGCCATGGTCGCGGAATTCGACGGCCAGCCAGTCGAGCAGCTCCGGGTGGGAGGGTAGTTCACCTTGCGAGCCGAGGTCATCGAGGACGGCGGAGAGTCCGGTGCCGTGGAAGATTTGCCAGAGTCGGTTGGTGAAGGTGCGTGCCGTCATCGGGTTTGCCTTGGAGGTCAGCCAGTTCGCGAGGTCGAGGCGCGTGAGGCGTTGCTGCTCGGTGCTCTGACGGTAACCCGGCAGGAACGACGGGGTGGCGGGGAGGACGACTGGGCCGGTGGTGTCCAGGAAGTTGCCCCGCGGGAGGATGCGCACGGTGATCGGTGCCCGGGCTTCGGTCACGAGCGACCACGCCTCGCCGCGACGGTACTCGCGCAGCTTGGCGGCCATGACTTTGACTTGCTCGTAGTCGGCTCGCGCGGGTTGCACGGAGCAGAGGTAGGCGACGGCTTGGTTGTCGGTGGACGTGGGGAGCTTGCCGACGGTCAACGGGTCGTAGCCACCGAAGGGCGTGACGGAAACTTGGATGGGCTGAGTATTGGCTCCGTCGATGGCGAGCAGTAGGGTGTCGCCTTCGGTCAGTTCAGCCGGTGTGTCCAGCAGCCAGACGGCGGAGGCGGTTCCTGTCGCCGGTATCGTCAGCGCCCAAGTATTGCCGATGCCAAGGATCTCGACGCCGCCGGCATGCTTGAGGTCTTTCGCGGCGGCATCGGCGAAGGCGACCGGAAGCTTGCGTTCCTTGCCTGCGGCATTTCGGACCGATAGGCCGATGGTCAGGCTGCTCCGGGTACCGGCTTTGGCTTCGGGTAAGGCGAGGCGCACGGCGGCGACCCGGAGGGCGCCGGGCTTCAGGGCGAGGACCAGGCTCTCGCCTTTGGCGAGGGCTTTCTTGAGGGCGACCGGCTGGCCGGAGATGAGCGGTTGCTGCGAAGCCACGACGGCTGTTCCCGCGCTCGGGCTGGGGGTGGCTTTGGCGCCCTTCTTCGCGGGGGCGGCCGCCATCGCAGCCTTATGGATTTCAAAGGACCCCGCAGGTTTCAGCCAGCCGTCGGGGTTTTTCTGGGCGAAGGGTTGGAGGGCGGCGATCCAGGCGGCGACCTTGGCGGGCTCCGTCTTGGCTTGCGCGAACGCCGCGATTTCCTGGCGGGCCCGGGCGTCCTGCTTCTTCAGGTAAGGGCTCGTGGTTTTGATTTCAGGTGGGAAGGGCGAATCGTTGTTCACGCCTCGGAGCTCCGGCTCCGGGGTGTAGGCGTAATCCGCATAGACGCCCCATTGCTTCACGTCGGCGAAGAAGGACTGCAGGGTATAGAAGTCGGCGGCCTTGATCGGGTCGAACTTATGGTCATGGCATTCGGCGCAGCCAAAGGTCGAACCCAGCCAAGCGGCGGACACCGAGCGGACGCGCTCGGCGCCGTATTTCGCGAGGTACTCCTTCGGTTGCGCGCCGCCTTCGCGGGTCATCATGTTCAGGCGATTGTAGCCGGAGGCGACCTTCTGTTCCTCCGTCGCGTTCGGCAGGAGGTCCCCCGCCAGCTGCTCACGGGTGAAGGCGTCGAAGGGCTTGTTCGCGTTGAACGCGTTGATCACGTAGTCGCGGTAAGGGAAGATCCGCTGGTTCTGGTCGCCGTGGAAGCCCACGGTGTCGGCGAAGCGGGCGATATCCAACCACCACACGGCCATGCGTTCACCGTAGTGGGGCGAGGCGAGTAGGCGATCGACTTGCTTCTCGTAGGCGGTGGGCGATGGGTCGGAGAGGAAGGCGGCGAGCTCGGCCGGCGTCGGGGGCAAGCCGGTGAGGTCCAGCGAGAGACGTCGCAGCAGCTTTTCTTTGGAGGCTTCGGCGGAAGGCGCGATCTTCTTCTCGGCCAGCTTGGCGCCGATGAAGGCGTCGATGGGGTTGCGTCCCCCTGCGGGCATCGGCGGAACCGCCACCGGTGTCAGCGGCGTGTAGGCCCAATGGGGCTCATAGACGGCGCCCTGCTTTACCCAGCGACGGAAGAGTTCCTTCTGTTCTGGCGTGAGGGTCTTATGCGACTCCTTCGCGGGCATGAGGTCATCTTCGTCCTTCGTGAAGATTCGCTTGATGATCTCCGATTCTTCGGGTTTGCCCGGGACGATGGCGATCTCCCCGCTCTTGCCGGCCTTGAGCGCGAATTCGCGGATGTCGAGCCGGAGGCCACCTTTGCGGGTTTTCTCATCGAATCCATGGCAATGGAAGCAGGTGTCCGACATGATCGGACGGATGTCACGGTTGAAGCGGACGGTGTCGGCCGCCGCGTCGGCAGCGAACAGGGTGGGAAGGCCGAGGACGGCGACGGCTAGGAGGTAAAGAGGGCGCAAGCTGGGCGACATGGCAGGGTTATCTATGACAACCTCATAGTCAGGTTGTTTCAATGCCAATGGCAACCGACCCGAGGTAATTACGCGAGGGTTACCCCCTAAAACTCGGCGAAACCGCGTTCCCTGTCTTTAGGGCTTAAAAACCCAGTTCACGGCGTCGATGACGACATAACCGTCCGCACCTTGGTTACCCACGGTCACGCTGGCGGGCAGGGTGTCCGTGAACGTGTAAATTCCCAGGCTGAGGAGATTGGCGGGGGTCCTGTCCTTGAGGTTGACCTTCTTTTCGGTCACGCCCCGGGCATGCGCGATGGTCACGGCGGCATTCGAGGCTCGGTTCGTGTTGGGGACGAGGGCCAGGAAGACCTCATAGTTTCCGGACTTCGGGAGCTTGGTCTCAAAGCGGGCGGCGACCGGTCCGTTCTCGCCCTTGCCGTCATGGCGGTAGCCGGCGCCGATGAAGGAGGGTGAGGCGACGCTCTCGGTCCACGTGCCGGTGACTTTGGCGTCCGCGTCATCGACGGTGATGCCGGGGAGTTCCTTGGCTTCGCGGCGGACGGCCTTGGGTCCGGCGGCGCGGTCGAGGACCTGTCCGTCGGCAAGGAGCTTCGCGCTCAGGTCGGCGTAAGGGACGTCTTGCACGGCGATTTTCTGGTCGATGGCCAAGCTGGCGGCGGTGGCGGCGGATTGGCCGAGGATCATGAAGACAGGTTCCATGCGGATCGAACCGTAGGCGATGTGCGTGCAGCTGACGCAGACGGGGACGAGGAGATTCGTGCACTGGTCCTTCTTCGGTACGAGTGAGCCGTACTCGATCGGGTAGGGCCGCCCCGGGTTCACCTGGACGTCGCCTTCGTTGCGGACGTAGACCTTGCCGTCGGCGTCCTTCACGACGATGCGCTGCACGTTGTGGGAATCCATGTTGTAAGAGCCCATGCCGACGGAGCGCGGGGTCGGGAGCTTGCGCTTGAGGTGGTTCTCGTTGACGACGACGTCGGCGGTCATCCGGCGGGCTTCGCGGACGTAGATCTGGTGCGGCCAGTGCCCGTTGTCGGTGAACTCATCCTTGGCCAAACCCCATTGGGCAAAGCCTTCGCGGATCTTGGCGGGGACGGCGGGATCGTTGGCCAAGAAATACAGGTAGCCCTGCTGGTATTGGCGATGCTCGGCGATGATCTCGCGCCGGCGCTCGTAGGAAGCGTCCGGGTAATCCCAATTCATGCCGATGTTGTCCGTGCTGAAAGGGCCATGGTTGTTGGTGTCGGTCTTGGCGTTCGGGATGAGGTCGAACTTGCCGAAGACGTGCGTGGAGCCTTGCGCCAAGGCGCGGGCCAAGAGGGCATACTGCTTGGGGTCGTAGCCCGGTGGCTTCGGGAACTCGACGCGGTTGGCCGCCACCTTGGTCAGGCACATGCGGAAGTTGTAGGCCTGGATTTTCTTGTCGGCCTCGCCGTCCTTGCCGCCTACCGGACCCTCCTGGATGCGCGGCAGGAGGCCGGACCGCGGGTCGCCCTCGATGACGTACGGGTCGACTTTGCCGGCGAACTGGTGCGACTTGGCATGGCCAAGCTGGATGCCGTTGAGGGTTTCGTCAAAGGCGGCGTTGGCTTCGCGGCCGAAGGTGTAGCTGACGCCGGCGGCAGCCATCAGGTCGCCTTCATAGGTGGCGTCGATGAACATGCGTCCGGCGAAGCGACGCTTGCTCAACGTGGTGATGGCCACGATGCGCCCATCCTGCTTCTCGACCCCGTGGGCGCGGTCAAGCCATTCGTTGCGTTCGACGGGCAACTGGTATTCCTTCACGTAGTCCTCGAAGACTTTTTCCGCGACCGACGGTTCGAAGATCCACATGGTGCGCTCGGAGGCATCCATCGCGACCGTGCCTTGGCCTTTGTTGCCGAACTTCTCCTTGGCTTCATGCTTCCAGGCTTCCGGCTTTTGGTAGGCCTGCCAGACGCGGTGATAGAAGTCGCGCGAGAGGCCGCCGATGACCGACTTGTCGCCAGAGTCCGTGAAACCCAGCCCGCCGCTGGAGAGGCCGCCGAGGTGCTGGTCAGGACTGATGACGATGACGGTCTTCCCCATCTTCTTGGCCTGGACGGCGGCGATGATGGCGGCCGAGGTGCCGCCGTAGACGACGATGTCGTAGGTCGGTTGCGGGGCTTCGGCACGAAGCAAACTGGGAAGGGTCAGCAGAAGGATGAGCAGGCGAAGCATGGGTGGTTATGAAAAGGGGGGCGAAAAGGGGGACCGGAGTGAAAAGGGGAAAGGGGAGAGGGGATGGGGATAGGGGATGGGTTATTTCATGGCCTTGAGGACGTCGCTGCCTTCCATCGTATTATTATTCATCAGGACGATACGTACGGTGTCGAGGGCAGGGATGACTTGAATGGCTGAGCGGTAGCTCGCCGTGGCGCCGTCATGTACGTACGCAACGCGCTCGGGCGGCCCGGCCCGAAAGGCGCCGAGGCCGACCTTGCCGCCGTTGCCGTTGGAGTCCGCATGCGCCTGCAGGGCCAACGTGAGGGCGTCCTTCAGCGGGGTGCGTTCCGGGTGCGCCAAGGCTTGTCCGAACTTGAGCATGTCCGCGGCGGTGCTGCGCAGCCCGCCGGCGGGAGCAAAGGCTTGGAAGGTGGTGACGGTCCCCGGCTTATTGCCGCTGAAGGGCGGAGCCAGGGTACTGTGGCTGGGCGAGTGATTCGCTTGCGTGTGCGTCAGTCCCAGCGGCGTGCAGATTTTTTCGAGGATGCATTCCGTCCATGGCTTGCCGTACTGCTTGGCCACGAGGTGTCCGAGCAGGGCGACGCCGATGTTCGAATAGCTACAGGCATGCGGCCCGTCTTGCTTCAGCTTCACTTGAGCCAACCACGCCAGCATCTGTGCTTCGTCGTAACCCGCGTACCCCTTGAAGCCGCTCGTGAAGTTGTCCGGCATCCGCGGCAGCCCGCTGGTATGCGTGGAGAGTTGCTTGAGCGTGATTCGACCCACGCGTCCGTCGGCGAACTTGAAGTCGCGACCCAGCAGCTCCGCCACCGTGGTGTCGAGGGTCACCTTCTTTTCCCGGACGGCTTCGGCCAACAGGATGCCCGTGAAGATTTTCGTGAGCGACGCGATTTCGAAGACCAATTTTTCCGGCGCTACCTTGGGGTCGGGCGATCGACCAGCCAGCGCGAAGCGGGTCCCTTGCGGAGTCTGCTCGGCGGTGACGATGCAACCCGCGGGGAGTTTGGTCGCCAAGGATTCGGCGGCTTCCGCCAAGGTCTTCGCGTGCCCGGCGCAGATGGCGAATAGGGTGGCGACGATGTATGGCGTCGGGCGCATGGTCAGCGGCTTGCGGACTGCTTGCGGATGAACTGGACGATGGCCTTATGTCCAGGATCCTCGCCGAAACGGAGGTTGTGTCCAACGCTGCCATGGTCCGTCCCCAAAGCCTTCAGCGAGTAGGTTTCGACGTGCCCGGCGCCCTTGAGCATGGCGACCAGGAATTGGTTCTCCTCGGCCCGTCCGATCATGTCGTTGTCCGAGTAGAGGGAGAACACCGGCGGCAAGGTCTTCTGCACATGGAAGGCCGGCGCGGCTTCGTCCGAAGTCACGCGGTAGCGGCCTTGGCCGCGTTCTTCGCGGATGGTGTAGTGCGTGAAGACTTGGCCGCTGACTTGGGCGATACCGGCGACGTCCTTGAGGCTGAGGTCGTAGGGTTTGAGCCGGCTGGCGTCGAAGCCCACCATGAGCGCGAGGTATCCGCCCGCGGAATGTCCGCCGATGAAGACCTTGCGTGGGTCGCCGCCATGCCGCGCGATGTTGCGCACCGTCCAGGCGAAGGCCGCGGCGGCATCGTCGACATACGCAGGGTATTGGGCCTTGGGGCTGAGGCGATAGTCAGGCACGACGACGGCGATGCCTGCGCGGGCGAAGCTTGCGGCGATTTCCGCGCAATGTTCGGAGGCGAGGTTTTTGCCGCCGTTCTTCAGCCCGCCGCCATAGAACCAGACGTAGGTGGCGAAGGGTTTTTCGGCCGCCGGCGGCAAGGTGAGGTCGAGCTTGCAGCGCTCGGCCTCATAGGCGGTCAGGTCGTCCCCCCGGCGGTAGCCGATGTCCTTGATGACCTTCAGTTCGGGCGCGGTCTGGGCCAAGCTCAACCCAGGGGTGACGAAGCTGAGCAGGCAGAAGACAAGCAGGCTACGCATGGTTGGGCGGGGGTGGCCCTAGGTTGGCCACCCTGCGGCGGAGGGGAAGCGTGAAGTTGCCGGCGACGGACTTCCGGCCCGGCAGGTCAGGCGATCAGCGCCTGCACGACCTTGCCGTGGACGTCGGTGAGGCGATAGTCGCGGCCCGCATGTCGGAAGGTGAACTCCTCGTGGTTGAAACCGAGGAGCTTCATGATCGTGGCATGCAGGTCGTGCACGTGCACGACGTCCTTGACGGACTTGAAGCCGAATTCATCGGTCTCACCGTAGGTGGTGCCGCCCCGCACGCCCCCGCCCGCCATCCACATGGTGAACCCGTGATGGTTGTGGTCGCGGCCGTTGATCTTCCCGGCGTTCGAGCCCGGGGTGGGGAGTTCGACCGTCGGGGTGCGACCGAACTCTCCGCCCCAGATGACGAGCGTGGAGTCGAGCATGCCGGTGCGCTTCAGGTCGGCGAGGAGCGCGGCGATCGGTTGGTCGGCCTCGTGCGCCAACTTGCGGTGGTTGGATTCCAGGTCGTCGTGGGCATCCCAAGGCTGGCCAGAGCCATGCCAAAGCTGGACGAAACGGACGCCCCGTTCCACCAGACGACGGGCGATCAGGAATTGGCGGCCTTGCGTCGTATCGCCGTACATCGTCCGGGTCGAGATGGGCTCGCGGCTGATGTCGAAGGCATCGGTGGCTTCGAGCTGCATGCGGTAGGCCATTTCGAACGACTGGGCGCGGGCTTCGAGGGCGGCATCCTGCGGATGGAGCGACTGGTGCGAGGCGTTGATCCGCGCGAGGAGGTCGAGCTGCTTGCGCTGCGCCGGCCGCGAGAGGCCCGCGTTGCGGATGTTCTCGATGAGTTCCTCGACGGTCTTCTTGGAGGAATCGACGTAGTTGCCTTGGTAGACGCCCGGCAGGAAGCCGCACTGCCAATTCTGGGTTTCCTGGATCGGGTAGCCGCCGGGGCAAAGGGTGATGAAGCCCGGGAGGTTCTCGTTTTCGGTGCCCAGTCCGTAAGTCACCCAGGAGCCCAAGCTGGGACGGACCTGGCGGGCTTCGCCGCAATTCATCAGCAGGAGGGAAGGCTCATGGTTCGGGACGTTCGCCTGCATGGAGCGGATGACGCAGAGGTCATCGGCGAAGGCCGCCGTCTTGGCGAAGAGCTCGCTGGCTTCGAGGCCGCTCTTGCCGTAGCGCTTCCAGGTGAACGGCGAGCGGAAGGCGGCCCCGGTCTTGCGTTCGGTGGCGATGTAGTCGCCGGGCAGTTTCTGGCCGTGGTATTTGTCGAGCGAGGTCTTGCGGTCGAAGGTGTCGACGTGCGACGGACCACCGTTGGCGAAGATGTGGATGACGTGCTTGACCTTGGAGGGGAGCGGGGCGCGGCGCGCCGCGAGCGGGTGCAGGGGGTTGACGGAGACGGGGGCGCCGTGGAGGTCGCGCTGCAGCAACGAGGCGAAGGCCAGTCCGCCGAGGCCCATGCCGCACTTCCGCAGGAACTCCCGGCGGCTATGGATGAAGGTGGGGTCGTGGTGCATGCTTATTCGGCGAAGTTGAATTCGTTGCTGGCGAAGAGGACCTGCGCGAGCGAGGACCAGGGGGACTGCGGCGATCCCTTGCGGCTGAAACCGCCGGCGGCCGCATCGATGACCTCGCCGGTCCGGGCATCCTTGATGACCGGCGCCCAACTGAAGCTGTCGCTGTTCGGTCCGTTGAGGTCGTCGAGGATGAAGTCCACGGTGTCGCCGGGGGCAATGAGCGCTTTCTCCAGGACGACGGGCACCGCCGCGCCGCCGAGGCAGGTCCACTCGCCGAGGAGGCCGCGTTGCGCGGAAACAATGCGGGCCCGCACACCCTGGCTTTGCGGGGTAGGCACCTTGAGCTCGCCATCGATCCGGAATTCACCGCCGCCGCCCGCGGACCAACGTCGGATGACGGCGTGCTGCGCATCGTTGCCCGGGTGGCCGCCCTTCGCCGTCAGCGTCGCATGGCCATTGCCGCTCGCGGCATCCGGATACTTGTCGGTCGGGGTCAGGGCCTCCTTCTTGTGCACCTTCATCTCGGTGAAAGTGACTTTCTTCGTCTTGGGGTCGTAGCCGCCGATCCCGCTCAACCAGTTGGCGGGCGCGGGGGCGAGGCGGACTTCGGTCACATAGGTCAGGGCTTGTTTGATCTCCGCCGATTTGGGGTCGCGACCGAGGACCGTCCGGTAGAGTTGCCGGACCTTTGCTTCGTCGGTCGCCGCGGGGGTGAGTTGTTCCGCGAGTTTGTCCGCCTGTTGACGGGTGAACGGGTGGTTCAACATCCAGAGCGCTTGCTGCGGCGTCGTGGTTTGGTTGCGCCGGGCGACGTGGTAATCGGGATTGGCGAAGTCGAAGGTGCGGAAGACCGCCGGCAGGTTTTGGCGGTCGATCATCGCATAGAGGGTGCGCCGCGGTGTGGCGAAATTGGCGACGAGGTCGAAGGGTTGACCGCCGAGCTTGGGTTCAAGCTGACCCGAAACGGCGAGGATGCTGTCGCGCATGGTCTCGAAGTCCGCGCGACGGCGGTTCATGCGCCACAAGAGACGATTCTCGGGGTCCTTGGTCAGGCCCGCCTTGTGCGTCTCCGAGGCTTGGCGGAAGGCCGCCGAGGTCACCAGCGACCGGATCAGTTTCTTGGTCGACCATTGGTCGGCGATGAAGCGGGCGGCGAGGCCGTCGAGGAGCGCCGGATGCGAGGGGGCCGCGGTGCGCACGCCGAAGTCGCTGGGGGTCTCGACGAGGGGTTGACCGAAGATCTGGTCCCACACGCGGTTGACCATGACCCGCGCGGTCAGCGGGTTGTTGGCGTTGGCGATGGCTTCCGCCAACTCGAGGCGACCGCTGCCGCGCTTGAACTCGGTCGGCTTGCCGTCGGGCGCGAGGATTTCAAGGTAGTGGCGCGTCACGTTTTTGCCCGGGCGCCCGGGATTGCCGCGGAGGAAGACGGTGCCGTTCACGGGTTTGGCCTTGTCCACCAAGGCCATGGCGCGCGGCGGGCTCTTCGGGCTGGCCTTGAAGGCTTCCACTTCGCGGATCAACGCGCGGTGCTTCTGGGCGTCGGCCACCACGTAGGAGCCGACGAGGCTCTCGGCGGTCGGCGTCGTCGGGCCGTTGGGGGCTTCGATGAGTGCCCGCCAAGGCTTGAGTTCCAGGGTCGGGTTGCCGCGGGCGGAGGCGAGGATTTCGCCGTAAAGGGCGATGAGTTCGTCGAACTTCGTCGGAGGCTTCTTGGTCACCGCGGCCTGGAGCACCGGGTCGATCGGCGTGGCCGACTTCGCGAGGAGCTCGGCGGAGAGCTTGGCCTTGAAGGTTTCATCGGACGTCCCGACGAGGCGCGCCCAGAGTCCGAACTGCGCGTCGGTCGCCACGAGGCGCGGCTTCAAGGTCTTCTTCCAGCCGGCGAGGACCGCAGGGTAGAGCGCGAGGCGTTTGGCTTCCTGGGCGTCGTCGAATTTCGCATCCGCCAGGGAGCGGCGGAGGACCCCGAGGTAAGCGGTGGTCTTGACGACCGAGAAGGATCCTTCGCGCCGGCTGGTCCGGAAATCCACGACCTTGGCCTCCTTGGTGGCGAGCTCCTTTTCGAATTCCTCGCTATCCTTCGTCGGGGTGAAGGGCTTCAGCAGGGGCTTGTCCTTGGGCTCCTCGCTTGAATTGAAGATGGCGTACAGGGAGTAGTAATCCGTGGACGGCAGGGGGTCGGATTTGTGGTCGTGGCAACGCGCGCAGGCCATGGTGAGGCCTTGCGTGCCGCGCATGACGACATCGATGCGGTCGTCGATGATATCCTGCTGGTTGTTGAGGAAGCGCCGCCCGAGGGTCAGGAAGCCGAGGGCCGCGAGGTCGCGGGTATCTTCGCCGGTCACCAACGCGTCCGCCGCGAGCTGCAGCTTGAGGAAGCGGTCATACGGCATGTCCTGATTGAAGGCACCGACCACCCAGTCGCGGTAGGTGTAGGCATAGGCGTACCGACGTTCCTCTTCGAAGACATAGCCCTTGGTGTCGGCGTAACGGGCGACGTCGAGCCAGTGGCGACCCCAGCGTTCGCCGAAGGCGGGCGCGGCGAGGAGGCGGTCGACCAACTTGTCGTAGGCTTGCGGGTCGCGATCCGCGACGAAGCGCTCGACGTCGGCGGCGGTGGGCGGCAAGCCGTGCAAGGCGAAGTAAGCGCGACGGATCAGCGTTTCCTTCGGGGCCTCGGGCGAGTAGGTCAGACCCTTGGCCTCCAACTGCGCGAGCAGGAAGCGGTCGACGTCATTGCGCACGCGGTCGGGCGCGGCGACCTTCGGCGGGACGGGCGCGGCGATCGGTTGGAAGGCCCAGTGCTTGCGTGGGTCGGTGATTTCGGGTTGGCCCGTCGATGGCCAGGGCAAGCCTTGGCGGACCCACTCGGTGAGCGCGGCGATTTCCTTCGGCGCGAGTTTCTTGTCCTCGCTCGGCATCGCTTCGACGTCCTTGTGCTTGGCGTGGTTGATCGCGAGGATGAGGCGGCTCCGCTCCGGCTGGCCAGGGACGACGACCGGCCCGATTTCGCCTCCTTTGAGGATGAACGCTTTCGAGTCCAGGCGCAGACCCGACTTCTGTTTCTTGGGTCCGTGGCACTCGTAGCAGTTTTCGATCAAGACCGGGCGCACCTCTTTTTCGAAGAACTCGAGTTGGGCGGCCGTCGGGGCAGAGTCAGCCCCGGCCAAACGCCCGGTCAGGGCGAGGCCCGCCAGCAGCAGGACGGCAGGGGCTTTCATAGAGAATCTAACAAGAACACCCTAGGATTGTTCCTCCAATGTCAAACTGGGGTGAAAACAGGTCAGGAGGGGGTGCGCGAGGGGTTCTTTGGCCTCGATTGGGTTTTTCCTTCCAACCTTTAGGGTTATCCGCTGTCTGTGAGGGGTGCCGTCCCCCCGGCTCACCCCATCATTCTTATGAATAATATCCTCCGTCCTTGGACCCGCCTCGCCGCCGTCGCGTCCTGTTTCCTCGTTTCGCTCGGCGCCCACGCCGCCGCGGACATCGTCTTCCTGGCGGGCGGTCGTTCCCACGGCCCGGGCGAGCACGAGTTCAACGCCGGTTGTCGGTTGCTGGCCAAGGCGATCAATGAGCAGAGCGGCCTCGGCTTGAAGGCCGTGGTCGTCAACGGTTGGCCCAAGGACGAGTCCGTCCTCGACGGCATCAAGTGCTTGGTGATCTACGCGGACGGCACCAGCGTCGTCGGCAAGGGGTGGAAGAAGGTGGACGAACTGGCCAAGAAGGGCACGGGCCTCATGTTCATGCATTACGCTGTCCACCCGGACGCCAAAGAGGGCGAGCTCTATTACCGCCCGTGGATCGGCGGCGCTTTCGAGACGGGCTGGTCCGTGAACCCGCACTGGGTGGCCGACCTCAAGGCCTTGCCGAATCACCAGGTCTCGCGCGGCGTCACCGGGCTCGTGCAGGCTTACGATGAGTTCTATTACAACATGCGCTTTCCGGCCGACCGCAGCAAGGTGCTCGATCTCGTCACGGCCGTTCCGACCCGCGAGAACGTGAAGAAGTACATCAACCTCTGGAACGAGCACGGCGTGGACGGTCTCGGCAAGGAGCAGACCCTCATGTGGGGCATCGAGCGCGCCGACGGCGGCCGCGGCGTCGGTTTCTCCGGCGGCCATAACCATCGCAACTGGGCCATCGACGGCTTCCGCACCTTGGCCCTCAACGCCATCGTCTGGGCCGCCAAGGTCGAAGTGCCCGCCACGGGCGTGAAGTCCGCGCCGGTCACGGAAGACGAGCTCAACGCCAACTTGGACGAGAAGGGCAAGAACCCGCCTCGATTGAAGCTCCCGCAGCCCGGGGAGTTCGCGAAGATCCCCGCCGCCGCCATCCAGACCGAGCGCGAAGCCAAGTTTGGCCGCCCGGCCGCAGGTGCTCCTGCGCCCGCCGTCCCGGCCGCTCCCAAAGCCGCGCCGCCGGCCCCCACGCCCCCCGCCAAATCGGCCGCCGGCAAGCCGGTGGCGCAGTCCAAGGATATCACGACCAAGGACAAGGCGCGCCTGACCGAGCTGACGGCCGACCTCAAGGGCGCCAAGGAACTGTACCTCCTGGTCTCCGATCTCGGCGACACGAACTGCGACTGGGCCTCCTGGGTGGAGCCGACCTTGTTGATGGCCGATGGAACGACCAAGAACCTCATCGACCTGAAGTGGAAGTCCGCTTCGGCCAGTCACGGCGCCGTGCTCGTGGGGAAGAACAACTCCAAGGGTCCGCTCAAGGTGGACGGTAAGGTCTACACGAACGGCATCGGCACGCACGCGACGTCGGTGATCGCCTACGATCTCCCCGCCGGCGTGGTCGGCTTCCGCACCCAGGTCGCCATCGACGACGGCGGCATGGAGCGCGGCGGTAAGCGCAGCCCCGCCGCCATGCGTTTCTTGGTGTTCACCCAGAAGCCGGACGAAGAAAAGGCCGTGGCGGTCGAAGATGGCCCGATGCTCGTCCCGCCGGAACTCTTCACCGTGCCGGAAGGCTTCGAGGTCACGGTCTGGGCGACTTCGCCGATGCTCTTCAATCCGACCAACATCGACTTCGACGAACAGGGCCGCTTGTTCGTCGCCGAGGGCGTGAACTACCGCGGCAAAGGCGGACGCCGCAAGGAAGGCGACCGCATCGTCGTCCTCGAGGACACGACGGGCGCGGGGAAGGCCGACAAGGCGACGGTCTTCCTGCAGGACGTTAATTTGGCCTCGCCCTTGGGCGTGGCCGCCATCGACGGTAAGATCGTGGTCTCGCAACCGCCCGACCTGCTCGTCTACACCGACGTGAACCGCGATGGGGTCTTCAATCCGGCGCTGGATAAGCGCGAGGTCTTGCTCACCGGCTTCAATGGCCGCCAGCACGACCACTCGCTGCACAGCGTGACCACGGGCCCCGACGGCCGCTGGAATTTCAACCAAGGCAACATGGGCGCCGAATTCACCGACAAGGCGGGTCGCCGTTTCTACATGGGCAGTCCCTACATGCTCGGCAACATCGCCGGCAAGCGCAGCGACGACGGCAACGTCTGGCTCGGCGGTTTCTCCGTGCGGATGAACGCCGATGGTTCCGGCCTCCGCATCGTCGGCCATAATTACCGCAACAGCTACGAACAGGCGATCAACTCGTTCGGCGACCTTTACCAGAGCGACAACGACGATCCACCCGCCTGCCGGGTCTCGTTGATCATGGAAGGCGGCAATGCCGGCTTCGCCTCCGCCGACGGCAAGCGTTCCTGGGGTGCGGATAAGCGTCCTGGTCAAGACACGCCGACCGCCGAGTGGCGTCAAGACGACCCCGGCACCATGCCCGCGGGCGATGTCTATGGCGGCGGTTCCCCGACGGGCGTGGCCTTCTACGAGAACGGTGCCCTCGGCGACAAGTGGAACGGCCTGCTCCTGGCCTGCGAGGCCGGCAAGAACGTCGTCTTCGGTTACTTCCCCAAGCCGGCTGGCGCGGGGATGAAGCTCGAGCGCTTCGACTTCATCACCTCCAATAAGGAGAAGGAATGGGCGGGCTCGGACTTCCTCGGTGGCCGTGCCACGGGCGTACTGAAGACGATGTTCCGTCCGGCCGACATCACCGTCGGTCCCGATGGCGCCCTCTACTTCGCCGATTGGTATGACCCGGGCGTGGGCGGTCACGGCACGCGCGACAATCGATACAGCGGCACGATCTACCGCCTGGCCCCGAAGGGCTTCAAGTCCGTCGTCCCGAAGATCGACCTCAACACCACCGAGGGTCAGATCCTCGCGCTCCGCAGTCCCGCCAACAACATCCGCGGGGCCGGTTTCGCCCGCCTGAAGGCCCAAGGCGAAGCCGCCCTCCCTGCGGTGTCCGCTTTGCTCAAGGATGCCAATCCGTTCGTGGCGGCTCGCGCTGTTTGGTTGCTGGCCCAGTTGGGCGACAAGGGCGCGAACTTGGTCTCCGCCGAGCTCCGTTCGCCGGACGATCAGCGCCGTCTCGTCGCTTTCCGCGCCCTCCGGGCCGCGAACCGCGACGTGCTCAATCTCGCGGTGGCGAACGCCAAGGACGCTTCGCCCGCGGTTCGGCGCGAAGTGGCGTTGGCCTTGCGCGAGTTCAAGGGCCCGGAAGCGCTCGCCGCCCTCGTGGAAGTGGCCCAGCGTTTCGATGGCAAGGACCGCGCCTACCTCGAAGCCGTCGGCCTCGGTGCCACCGGTCGCGAAGTCGAACTCTACGCCGCGCTCAGCAAGACCATGGGCGGCGACCCCGCCACCTGGAGCGACGCTTTCGCGGGCCTGACCTGGCGTCTGCACGTGCCGGCCGGCGTCGCGGGCATTCGTGCCCGCCTGGCTTCCGGCAAGTTGGATGCCGCCCAGACCAAGCAGATGGTCACGGCCTTGGCCTTCACGAACAGCCCCGAGGCGGTCGGCGCCATGGTCGAACTGTCGCAGCGCAAGGACCTCAAGGAGATCGCCAGCTGGTGGTTGAATAACCGCAAGGGCAACGATTGGAAGGGCTTCGAGGTCGATAAGATCCTCAAGGCCCGCGGTCTCTACGACCCCAATCAGGTCAAGCTCACGGCGAGCGACTTCCCCGCGGAGCCGGTCGGTGCCCAGCCGCTGTCCTCCGTCGAAACCATCGCCAAACTGAAGGGTGACGCGAAGCGTGGTGCTGCCGCGGTGGCGGTCTGCTACTCCTGTCACCGCATCGGCGATCAGGGCATCGAGTATGGACCCAACCTGACGACCTATGGGCGCCAGCAGTCGGCCGAGGCCATCATCCAGGCGATCGCCCAGCCTTCCGCGGCCATCTCACACGGTTACGAAGGCTCGCGCCTGGTGACCAAGGATGGCCTCGTGCTCACGGGTATGGTGCTCACGCAAGGCGACCCGACCATGATCAAGGGCGTCGGAGGCGCCATCCAGACGGTCCCGGCGGATCGCATCAAGTCCGTCGAGAAGCTGGAGAAGTCGCTCATGTATTCGCCGGCCATGCTCGGCTTGACCGATCAAGGCGTCGCCGACCTCACGGCCTACCTGCAGAGCCTCTAAACAGTAGACTGCTTTTATAACTCCCGCCCGGGCTTGGCGTCCCTATCGGACTTGCCCAGGCCGGGGCGGGCCTGTTTAGTGCCGGCATGTTCCGACTGTGCCTTGCGTTAGGGGTGTTTCCGTTGCTGGCGGAGGCGGCCGGCGATGCCGGTCCTTCGCCGGCGCCGGTGCCGGCCTACCACGAGGCCATGGCGGGGGACGCGGAGGCCCAGGAACGGGTGGGCAGGTATTACCTGGACCTCTACGTCAAGAGCGGCATCCGCCTGCATTTCGACGATGCCCTCGGGTGGTTCCGGAAGTCCGCCCGCCAAGGGTCCTTCGTGGCCATGGGAGACATTATCCGGGCGCGCCTCGACGGGAAGCGCGAAGATCGCGATGTCGCCGAGGCCAACGAATGGCTGCAACGCCTGCACGAGCGGGCCAGGGTGGAAACGGGCTACGCTGGGCGCTTGGCGTTGCTGCATGCGTCCGGCGAACTCGGCGCAGTCGATAAGCCCCGAGCCTATTTCTTTTGCCTGCTCCAGCGCATGACGGGCTTGGTTCCGAGTGAAGTCGGCAAGCTGCAGGCGCAATTGAAGGCGGAGCTCAAGCCCGACCAGGTCGCCCAAGCGGAGAAGGATGCCTATGATTGGTGGGAAGACCGCAATAAGCCGGCGCGACCGGTCGTCGTGACCGGGGGGAAGGGCGAAGGGAATTCCGATGATGGCACTAAGAATGAGGGCCTCATCGACACGTCGAAAAAGGCCCAGGAGCTGGCGGCCAAGAACCGCCAAGAGAATGAGCGCCGCATCAAGCCACTGGGCAAGGAGGGCAAGTACATCCTCCCTGGCGTCGACGACCTCGAGAAGCGCAAGAAGTAAGCCTCGGGTGTTGCCACGACGGAGGGGAGGGCTTTGCTCGACGCATCCCCATGCGCCCTGTCCTGCGTTCCCTGTGTTGTTTGCTGCTGGCTGTGCCGCTGCTGTTTGCCCAGACGGCCAAGAAGCCAGCGGCTAAGTCCGCCGGAAAGGAGCCCGCCGAAGCGTCGGGGCGTTGGGTGTTTGGCACCATCGGCGTCGACCGTAAGCCCGATGGCACGGCTGAACATACGGCGCTCAAGGGCTTGGCCCTGCGACTCGGTGAGGACGGCAAGCATGCCATCGCCTATGATACCGAGCTCGCCCGCGTCGTCGGTGGCTGGTCCGGCAAGTTCGTCACGGAGATGAACCTGATGTCCCGCGGAGAATACCCCTCGGCTCTGGGCAGCGTGTATTTCTCGACGGCTGATGACCTCGCCGGTCTCATGGTGGGTGAGGACGCGCCCAAGCTGAGTCGCCGCAAGGGCTACGGTCACCTTGGCGCCGGCCATTACCGCTTGGTGAGTTTTCAGCCGAAGGGCGATGGGCTGCTGACCTTTGCGGTGACGGGGGCGGCTGATCGCGTCAGCGAGGTTCCCCGGGTCGTCGATTCGAATGAAGCCCAAGTCATCGTCCGGGCGCTGGCCACCGACACGGCGACCGGCGTCACGGTCTTGTTGGGCCGCGCCCAAGACGGGGACCGGATTGGCGTCCGTGGTCCGGGTCGCCGCGAGCAAATCGAAGGGTGGGAGGTCTATCGCATTCCCGCCGGCAAACAGCAGGTGGAGATCGCCTATGCTCCGGTGGGGGCGGCTCGTCCGACGGGTTGGCCGGAAGAACATGGCCCGCTGGCCTTCGCGGATTTCTCGACCAAGAAAGTCATCACCAAGGGCGAACTCTCGACGAAGACGGGCGAGCCCTACGTGACGGACCGGATCAAGCTCCCCGACGACAACGCTTGGAAGGCGCCGATGTATGTGAGTGGCGTCGATTTCTTCGAAGACGGTCGCGTCGCGATCTGCACGTTCCATGGCGATGTCTGGATTGGCGCGGGACTCGACGCCCAGCTGGAGCAGGTCACCTGGGAACGCTTCGCCACGGGTCTCTACCATCCGCTCGGTCTCAAGGTCGTGAAAGGCGTCATCCATGTCACTTGTCGCGACGGACTCTGGAAGCTGCTCCCTGGCGCCAATGGTCAAGGCAGCGCCCAGACTTACGCCGTTTTCAATTCCGACATTCAGACCACCAAGAACTTCCATGAATACGTCTTCGACCTGCAGGCGGACGGTGCGGGGAATCTGTATTTCGCCAAGGCTGGCCCGGTGAAAAAAGGTGGTCGTGGGTTTGATGACCTCTGCGATCACCACGGAGCGTTGTTCAAGGTTACGCCTGATGGCGCGAGCTTGTCCGTCGTCGCGACCGGTTTCCGCGCCCCCAACGGTTTGGGGCTTGGGCCGACCGGGCAGTTGACCAGCGGAGATAACGAAGGCACGTGGACGCCGGTCTGCCGCTTGAACTGGATCAAGCAAGGGGGTTTCTATGGTGTCCCGCCGTTGGCCCACCGTGCGACGGAGCCGACCGATTACGACCGTCCGCTGTGTTGGATGCCGAAGGACGTCGATAATTCCAGCGGTGGGCAGGTCTGGGTCACTTCGGACCAGTGGGGCCCGTGGAAAGGTCGTCTCTTGCACCTCAGTTATGGTACATGCTCGCTCTACGGGGTCTTGCCGCAGGAAGTGGAATTCCGCGGTCAGCCCCAGATGCAGGGCGGCCTGACGCGTTTCAACGTGACCTTCGACAGCGGCGCCATGCGCGCCCGTTTCAACCCGAAGGATGGCCAGCTCTACGTCGTCGGACTCCGCGGTTGGCAGACGACCGCCGTGAAGAATGGTTGCCTCCAGCGGGTCCGCTATACCGGCGAGAAGGTGCGCACTCCGTTGGACCTGAAGGTCAGCGCGGGTCGGGTGGAAGTTCGCTTTGGTGAGACCCTTGACGCCGCCGTGGCGAAGGATCCCGGCAGCTGGAACGTGGAAACTTGGAATTACCTATGGTCGGCCGCCTACGGTTCGCCGGAGCTCTCCACCAAAGCGCCGCCGGCCCAGGCGGCGGAGGTCAACAAGGATGGCAAGCCCGAGTTCAGCAAGGAGCAGATGGCGCAGGCCAAGCACGACCTCGTGAAGGTTTCCCGGGTCGAACTCTCGGCCGATGGGCGCACCGCCATCCTTCACCTGGTGGACTTGGGTCCGTGCATGCAGATGTCGCTCAAGTATAACCTCCGTAGCGCCGATGGCGTCGACGTGTCCGGCCGCATCGTGAACACCATCCACGCCGTGCCGGCGAAGTGACCGGGTCGATTTATCCTTGGCCGGCGCCTAGCGGTACTCCGACACGGGCTTTGGTTTGATGCCGAGCTTGACGTAGTTGAAGCCGGTGCCAAGGGGCTCGTAGGTGCCGACGGTGTCGACGGAACTCTTGGGGTCGATGGCTGACTCCATGCCCATGCCCCAGTAGGCGGCGTTGATCACGAGGCGGCGCAGGCCGGGGTTGCGGAAGTCGTCCCCGCTGCCCATCGTGGACTGGAACACCCGGGCGTCCTTACCGGTGCTGGTGCGCCAGGTCTTGAACCATGCGACGGGCAGGGGCTCGAGCTTCGTGTTGGGGGCGTCGTCCTGTTTGCGCCCCATCAAGGGCTGGCCCCAGACCAAGGCGGTGCACCCAGCGGGCAAACTGCCGCCTTCCTTGTAGGTGCGGTAGACGTCCGAATTACCCCAGACGTCACTGACGCCGGCCAGGATCGGATGGTCCTTCAGGGCTTCGACGATCATGCCGCGGGTGGAGTCCGCATGGTAACGTCCGTGGTGCCCGCGGAAACTTCCGCCGAGCACGTCTTCGCCCCAATTGACCTGCTTGCCGTTGATCTTATAAGGTAAGGAAGCGTGGAACCCATGATTGGTGGTGCGGAGCGCGATGAAAGGTCTGCCCGAATCGATGTATTGCACGATGGCTTCGCGTTCGGCCATCGGCAGGGTGAGCAGGCGACAGAAGAAGATCACGTGATCGGCCTTCGCCAAGTGCTCGAGGCCAGGGATGTGGTGCGGCTTGAATTCCTTCTCTTTGCCTTTTTCGGGATAGACCGGCATGCGGGGATCGACCAAGCCGTTCTCGTCGACGGCGTAGAGCACGGTGCAGTCAAAGCCGTGATGGGTGCTGAGGATCTTCGCGAGCATCGGCATCGACTGTTCGCTGCGGTACTCCTGATCGGCCGCGATGAGCACGATGTGCTTCCCCTTGCCCGGGCCGTCGCCGCCTTTGTAGGACAGCCAAAGTGGACCCGCTGGGGTCGTTTGCGCCAAACAACCGAGGCACAGGAGTAGCGGGAGGAGGGCGCGCAGCATGGGAGTGGGGTGCGAGCGGGTGGGGAAGTCTCGGGCGGGACTCGTTGGGGCTCAGCGTCTTCTAAACTGCGAGCGGGCTCGGGGGAGTCAAGGTCCTGGGTGCCGCGCACTTTCCTAAAACCTTTCGTCGGTCATGGGGTTGTACAGACAACCTACCGCAATGAAAAACATCCTGCCCCTGCTCCTCGCCGCCGCCCTTGGCTCCGCCGCCACCTATTTCATCATGGACTCCAAGCCGTCCGCCCCGGTGGCCGCTCCCGCCGCCAAGTCGGCGCCCCGCGTCGCCGGCGCCCCGTCGACCGAGCCGCAGCCGCAGGCAAACGCTCCGGCGGCCGATGGTCAGCGCAAGGCGCCGGGTGGTTTCACGGGCGGAACCAAAGCCAAGGGCAACGGTTTCTTGCCTCAAGAAATTCCGGGCGTGAGCCCCGAACAGCTCACCAAGTGCAGCGCCGCCTTGATGAAGACCTTCCGTGACGAAGGCGTCAGCGCGGCCCGCAATAAGGTCCGCGAAATCCGCAAGGAACTCGAAGGCGCCACCGATGCCGAAAAGACCAACATCGAAGCCGATATTGCCGAAGCCTCCAAGGAAGTGCGCAAGGCTCAGAAGGCCGCCATCATCGCGGCCGATCCCGACATCACCGACGACACCGTGGACAAGGTCCTTGATGCCCTCGAGCAGCGTATGGCCCAGTTTGGCAACCGCGGCGGTAAGGGGAAGTGATTTAGATAGGGGATAGGGGATAGGGGATGGGGGATGGCGGGTAGGGGATGGTG
>DBCN01000073.1 GCA_002293065.1 Opitutia bacterium UBA957 | reverse complement strand
AGGAGGGCGCGCGCGGCCGAGAGTCGGTCGAGCGGGGTGAGCACGGCGAGTTCGGCTGCCTCCGGGGCGCGGGAGGTGCAGCGACGGAAGGCCGTGGCGAGGCCTTCCTTTTCGATCACCTTGGCCAGGGCCTGCGCGGCCTCGAAGAAGGCCGGGTCATTGAGGAGCGTCAGGGCCTGCAATGGGGTGTTGCTGCGATTGCGTCGCGTGCACGTGGACAGTCCGTCCGGGGCGTCGAAGACCGCGAAGGCCGGCGGCGGGGTCACGCGGTAGGTGAAGGTGTAGAGTCCGCGGCGCGTGCGGTCTTCTCCCTTGCTGGTATTCCAGGTGCGCTTCACCTGGCCGAGGGACATCACGCCCTCCGGGATGGGCGGGTAGACGGGCGGTCCGCCGACCTTGTGGGTGAGCAGTCCGCTGGCGACGAGGGCAGAGTCGCGTACGAGTTCTGCGTCGAGACGCAGGCGCGTCTGGCGGGCGAGCAGGCGGTTGTCGGGGTCCTTCTCGATGAGGTCGGGACGATTGGCGGAATCACGACGATAGGCGCGCGTGAGCACGATCGTACGGTGCAGGGACTTCAGACTCCAGCCGCGGTCGACGAGTTCCACGGCCAGCCAGTCGAGCAGCTCGGGGTGGGAAGGCGACGTGCCTTGCGAGCCGAAGTCGTTCTCGGTCTCGACGAGGCCACGGCCGAAGTAGGCTTGCCAGACGCGGTTGGCGATCACGCGGGCGGTGAGCGGGTTGTCCTTGGCGACGATCCAGCGCGCGAGGTCGAGTCGGTCGACGGAGCCTTGGTCAGGCTTGAAGGCGTGGAGGGTCGCCAGGACTCCGGGGGAGACCTCTTCGGCCGGACGCGTGAAGTCGCCGGCGGTCAGCAGGTGCGTCTTACGGGGCTTCGCGAGTTCCTTGAGCACGAGCGTGGTCGGGCCGCCGTCACGGAGGTCGGCGGCATCCTTTGCCTTCTTCTGCAGGGCTTTGAAGGCCTTGTCCGTGGCACCGGGGCTGGCGGCGAAGAGGAGGGCTCGCTCCGTCACGTTGCGCTTGGCGGCGGGCTTGCGCAGGGCGGCCTTGACCGGGCCGGAGAGTTTGGCGGTCTCGGCTTTCGTCAGGGTGGTCTCCCATTGCTGCAGGGAAGGGGCGCGCTGATCGAGGAAGGTCGCGAGCGACTGCTCGGCGTCGCGGACGGCGGCGGCGAGCTTGGCTTCGTCACGGGAAGGATCCGACACCTTCATCGTCGGCTCCTCCTGGTTGTTGAAGAAGGCGAACATCCGGTAGAACTCCTTCTGCGTGATCGGATCGAACTTGTGGTCGTGGCACTGTGCGCAGCCGACCGTCAGTCCGAGCCAGACCGTGCCCGTCGTGCCGACGCGGTCGATCACGCTGTCGATGCGGAACTGCTCGACGTCGATGCCGCCTTCTTGGTTGAGGGGCGTGTTGCGGTGGAAGCCCGTGGCGATGCGCTGGGCTTCGCCGGCGTCGGGGAGGAGGTCACCGGCGAGCTGCTCGACCGTGAAGCGATCGAAGGGCAGGTCGGCGTTGAGCGAGCTCACCACCCAGTCGCGGTATTTCCAGATGCTGCGCGGGGCGTCGATCGAGTAGCCGTTGCTGTCGGCGTAGCGGGCCTGGTCGAGCCACCAGCGGCCCCAGCGTTCACCGTAGGCGGGCGAAGCCAAGAGACGGTCGATGGCGGCGACGTAGGCGGCTTGCGGGTCTTTCGCGCGGGCTTGCAGGAAGGCGTCGAGTTCCGCGGGCGTGGGCGGCAGGCCCGTCAGGTCGAGTGAGAGGCGACGCAGCAGTTTATCCGGCGAAGCTTCGGCGGAAGCCTTCAGGCCGGCTTCCTTGAGTCCTTGGTCGATCAGGGCGTCGATCGCGGCCGGACCTTTCTCTTTCAGTTTAGGGCGCTGCGGGGCGGTGAAAGCCCAGTGCGGTTCATAAGGCGCGCCTTCTTCGATCCAACGGCGGAGGGTCTCGCGCTGCTTGGCCGTCAGCTTCGGCTTATGCGCCTCGGGCGGCGGCATGACTTCATCCGGGTCCTGCGTGAGAAGGCGCTTCCAGAGTTCGGATTTCGCGGGGTCGCCCGGGATGATCGCGCGGACGCCGTCGTTGTCGGCCAGCGCGCCCTCGCGGGTGTCGAGGCGGAGGTCAGCCTTACGGTGCTTCGCATCGAAGCCGTGGCAGGAGAAGCATTGTTCCGAAAGGATCGGGCGGATCTCCCGATTGAAGGAGACCTTGGCGTCGGCCAGGGCGGACCAGGCGAGCGCGAGCAATAGGGCGGGGCGGACCATCCCCCTCAATCAAGCCCTCCTCCGGGGTTTTGCAACCCCTTGAGGGCTTAGGCCAGGAGTTCGCGGACCACCCGGGCAGGCTGGTTGTTGGTCAGGGCCAGCGCGGTGCCGTTGCGCTTATACGTGAGCTTATCGTGCTCGAAGCCGAAGCAGTCGAGCATCGTGGCGTGCCAGTCGTAATGGTTCACGACGTCCTTGACGGCATGATGGCCCCACTCGTCGGTCTCGCCGTAGGTCAGGCCGCCCTTGAAGCCGCCGCCGGCGACCCACTGGCTGAAGCCGTAGGTGTTATGGTCACGGCCCCACTTCGCTTCGCCGGCGTCGTTCTGCAGGACCGGCATGCGGCCCATCTCGCCGCCCCAGTGCACGATGGTGCTATCGAGGAGTCCGCGCTGTTTAAGGTCGGCGACGAGCGCGGCGCTCGGGCGATCGGTTGCGGCGCAAAGGGTGGGTAGCGCGGACTTGATCGAGCCGTGGCTGTCCCAGCTCTGGCCTTGGTTGAGGACCTGCACGTAGCGCACGCCGCGCTCGATGAGCCGGCGGGCGATGAGGCAGCGGCGGGCGTAGTCGTCGCATTCCTTGCGGCCGATACCGTAGAGTTCGAGCACGTGCTTCGGTTCGGAAGAGATGTCGAAGGCCTCCTTGGCCGCCAACTGCATGCGGCCGGCGAGTTCGTAGCTCTGGATGCGCGCCTGCAGGTCGCTCTCGCCCGGGTGGTTGGCCGCGTGTTCGGCGTTCATCGCGCGGAGGAGTTCCATCTGGCGTTCCTGCGGCTTGCCTTGGAGCGCGGCGGGCGGGTCGAGGTTGAGGATGTGCGGCGCGGTGGCGCGGACGAACGTGCCTTGGTAGATCGAAGGCAGCCAGCCGTTAGCCCAATGCTGGTTGGCGAAGGTCGGCAGGCCGTTCGGATGACCCATCACGACGTAGGCCGGCAGGTCCTTGGTCTCGCTGCCGAGGGCGTAGGTCGCCCAGGCGCCCATGGTCGGGTTACCGGACGTGATGCGTCCCGTCTGCATGGCGAGCATCGCCTGCAGGTGGTTATTCACGCCCGACTTCATCGAGCGGATCAGGCAGATGTCGTCGGCGACCGTGCCGAGCCGCGGCAGGAGTTCGCTGAGTTCCAGCCCGCACTTGCCGTGGCGGGAGAATTTCCAGAAAGAACCCAGCACCTTGGCCGAAGCCTGCGCGACGTTGTCGTATTTGAGATTATCTCCCGGGAATTTCTGCCCGTGCCACTTCGTGAGCATCGGCTTGTGGTCGAAGAGGTCCATCTGCGACGGCCCGCCCATCATGAAGAGGGAGATCATCGCCTTGGCCTTGGCGGGGCG
>DBCN01000078.1 GCA_002293065.1 Opitutia bacterium UBA957 | reverse complement strand
ATCGCACCAGAAGGAACCGAGCCGCGTGCCGATCGAGATTCCTCGTAATTTGGGGCCGCGGCCCGTCTCCACTGTGTATGAAAACTCCGGAAGCCTACCCGTTTTCATAATATGGGCCTGAGGGTCGATAACAAACACTGGATCGCGCCAGGACTTCCCTTGGTCGTCGCTGTAGCTCGCCAGCAGATAGGCATTCGGCCCGTCTTCGCCGCCCGCCCAGCAGGTCCAGAGCCGACCCTTCGACGTGACTTCGAGGCTCGAGGACATCGCGAAGGGAAGATGCTTTTGCCCATAGGAGGCCATCGGATCGAAGATGAGCTTCGGCGTGATGTGGATGTTGTTGAGCAGCTCCTGCGTGACTTTGACGGCGGATTTCGGCGCGTCGTCGGCATGCACAGCGATGAGCGGCGCAAGCAGCAGGGCGGTGAGGAGAGTGAAGGTGGGTTTCATGAGTTCACTTCTTCGGCGCACTCGGCAGTTGTTTGATCCACGCGAGATTGAAGGCGTAGTGCTTGCTGCTGGTGACGAGCTGGATGCGCCCATCGCGCGTCTGGGTGGAGGCGAGGTAGCCGTAGCCGTCGGCGGTATTTTTTCCCTCGGGAGCGAGCAGGCGGCGGTCGGGCCAGGTTTTGCCCTCATCGTAGCTGACTGCGGCGAAGAGGCCGTAGCCGGTGTAGGTGCCGGTGGTGGATTGGAAGGTCATGCCCTGGCGCTCTTTGAAGGGTGTCCGCCACTGGTCGGTGAAGGAGCACAGCACGATGGGGCCTTCCTTGAGCCGGAGCATGACGGGCTTTTGCACGCTGCTGACGATGGGGAACTCGCTGATGCCCCACTGCCAGGTCTCGCCGAGGTCGCTGGAATAGTTCACGGGCATCTTGAACCGGAATCGCTCCTGCAAGGACACGGGGTCGAGGCGGCTGAAGGCCATGAGTCGTCCGTCGGCAAGCTGCACGATGGGGGCGTGATAACTGGCGATGAGCGGGCCGCTCTTGCCGGGGCGGATGTCGTCGCTGCCGCGTAGGTCGCGACCGCGTGACTGCCAGGTCTGACCGTTGTTGCGGCTGATGAGCAGCGAGGAATTGTCATACGGCATGGCTATGACGCCGTCCTTCAAGCGGATGGGATGGTTAGCTGGCTCGCCGTGGGAGCGAATGACTTCGACTTTCGTCCAGGTAACACCATTGTCGGTGGAGCGGCGGACGAGGTTGTCGCCGTGGCCACGTGCTTCGACAAAATGATAGATCGTCTGCTCGCCATCCCACCAGATCTTGGGTGCATGGTCGTTCACGTCCTGTGGGTCCCAGAAGGGTGAGGCGGGTTCCCACTCCTTGGCACCGAAGCGCAGCCGGGCACTGGCGTTGGAGGTGGTGAGATCGGTTTCGGCCATGGTGGAGAACCAGACGGCGAGCAAATCGCCATTCGGGCACTCGGTGATGGAGGGGCTGTGATTCTGGCTGATGAACACCGGACCCACCGTGCCTGCGGGGATGCGCACGAAGGGCTTCGGGCCTTCAAAGAACGGCACGTCTGAGGGCTGCGGTGTGATGTTTGGCACGGCTTGGCTGACATTTTGAGCATTCAACGGCGGTGGGGCCAGCGGCAGCGGTTTTCCCTTTGGCAACTCACCCTGCACGACGCGGAAGCCAATACGCGGGCTCGCGGAGTTCGTCACCCACGAGCCGCGATTCGCCGAGCGCAGGAAGCGGATCATCGACGAATGAAATCCGCCGCGAAAGACGCGGCAGTCACCATCCGCGCGGCCGACCGGGTCGGTCTGTGCGCCGCTTTCATAAGGCCCATACCAATCGCTGCACCACTCGGCCACGTTGCCGTGCATGTCGTGCAGGCCCCAGGCGTTCGGCGTCTTCTGCGCCACGCGAAAGGAACCCGCGCCACCGGCTTTGGATTCCTCCACCGGATGAGCAAGGCCGATGATCTCGCCTTGCTTCAAACTTTTGGCCGATGCCTTGCTGGCATCCCGCCATTCATATTCGCGCGGCATCGGTCCCGGCGGGAAATAGGCACCGCGAAAGTTTTCCTCGCCGAACCACTTCTGATGACCGTCCGGCAAATCGTCACCGGTATTGAAGAGCGTCGCTGTGCCCGCACGGCAAGCATACTCCCACTCAGCCTCGGTCGGCAGCCGATAGGTCTTGCCTTCCTTCTTCGTGAGCCACTCGCAGAACGCGACCGCTTTGTCCCACGTCACACCGCTCGCTGCATCGTCATCCGCAGGCTTCGACTTCGGATCGTTCTTTTTAAACTCAGGATCGAACTGCCGATACTGCGCCACCGTGACCTCGGTGACGCCGATTTGAAACGGCCGAGTGATTGTGACCTTGTGCGCGGGCTTCTCATCGAAGTCGATCCGGTCCTTCACGTTGTAGAGTTCTTTGATCCGCTTCTGCCCCAGGTAGTCTTCCAACGGCGGCCCGTCCTGGCCCATGGTGAACGTGCCCGCTTCGATGCGGACAAGCTTCATGCCGATGGAGTTGGTGATGGGTTCGACCGTTTGCCCCGCGGAACACACCGAAGCTACGGAAAGGATGAGAGGAATGAGGACGAGGCGGACGGGTTTCATGGCTTGGTGATTCATTTCTTTGGCGCAGGTGCAGGGGCTTTGATCCACGCGAGGTTGAAGACGTAGTGGTTCCGGCTGGTGAGGAGCTGGATGTTTCCGTCACGGCTCTGGGTGGCGGCGAGGTAGCTGGCGGGTTCGGCGAGGGTGTCGCTGATGAGGAAGGGAGTTCGTTCCTTGGTGATCCACTTCCGCTCCGGTCCGCCGGGGGTGATGAGTCGTCTGTCGGGCCAGGTCTTGCCCTCATCGTAGCTCACGGCAGCAAAGAGGCCGTAGCCGGTGTAGTCGCCGCTGGTGGATTTGAAGTTCAGCCCCTTACGAGTGCTCCAGTTTCTCCATTGGTCGGTGAACGAGCAGAACAGCAGTGGACCTTCTTTGAGGCGCAACAGGACGCTCTTTTGAGCGCTGCTCACGACAGGAAACTCGCTCATGTCCCACTGCCATGTCTTGCCGCGATCACTCGAATAGCTGACGGGCGTGCGGTTCTCGAAACGAGCCTGCTCTTGCACGGGGTCAAGCCGTGAGAAGGCCATCCAGCGCCCGTCGGCGAGCTCCACCATGGTGGGATGGTAGCCGGCGATGAATGATCCGCTGTTGCCGGGCCTGACATCCTCGTTTCCACGCATCCTGCGACCGTGCTGCTGCCAACTCTTGCCACCGTCTTCGCTGACCATGACTTCAAAGAGGTCATACGGGATCGCCAGAACGCCGTCTTTGGTGCTCATCAACTGGTTGGCGTAGTCTCCGGAGGCACGGAAGAACTCTGGTTTCGACCAAGTGGCTCCGTTGTCAGTGGAGTGACGCAGGCTCTGACACCCGGACTTATAATACACGTCGTCGAGGTGATAGATGGTTTTGTCCCCGTCCCACCAGAGCTGCGGCGCTCCGTCCAGCACATCGGCCGCATCATAGAACGGTGAGGCGGGTTCCCATTCCTTCGCACCGAAGCGCAGTCGTGACGCTGCGTGCGAGCAGGTGAGGTCCGTTTCAGCGGGTGTCGAAACCCATGCCGCAAGCAGGTCCCCATTCGGACATTCGGTGATCGTCATGCAATGGTTCTCACTGCAATACACCGGCCCGGCTGCATCGTCCGCGACATGCACCAATAGCTTCGGTCCCTCGAAGAATGGCACATTGGCGGACTGCGGCACGATGTGCGGCACGGTCTGGCTGACGTTTTGCGCATTCAGCGGTGGCGGTGCTTTGGGTAGCATCGTCCCTTTTGGAAGCTCACCCTGCACGACGCGAAACCCCATGCGATCAAACACATCGTATGGCACCCTTGAGCCCCGGTTCGCCGAGCGCAGGAAGCGGATGAGTGAGGAATGAAATCCACCCCGGAACACGCGGAAGTCGCCATCCACACGCCCGAGCGGGTCTGTCTGTGCACCGCTTTCATACGGCCCATACCAGTCGCTGCACCACTCGGCCAGATTACCGTGCATGTCGTGCAGGCCCCAGGCGTTCGGCGTCTTCTGTGCGACGCGCAACGAACCCGCCGCATCGTGTCTGGCGTTTTCATGAGTCCATGAACCGCCGACGAGTTCGCCATACTTCAAACCGGCCATCGCTTTCTCTCCCGCCTTCCGCCAATCATACTCCTGTGGCATCGGCCCGGGTGGAAAATAGGCGACGCGAAGATTCTCATCGCCAAACCACTTCTGGTGACCGTCCGGTAGCTTTTCGCCCGTGTTGAAAAGCGTCGTCGTGCCCGCACGGCACGCATACTCCCACTCCGCCTCGGTCGGCAGGCGGTAAGTCTTGCCTTCCTTCTTCGAGAGCCACTCGCAGAACGCCACCGCCTTGTGCCATGAGATGCCGCTGACCGCATCATCATCCGCAGGCTTCGATTTCGCATCACTCGTTTTGAAGCCGGGATCAAACTGCCGATACTGCGCCACCGTGACCTCGGTGACACCCATGAAGAATGGCTGGGTGATCGTCACCTTGTGCGCGGGCTTCTCGTCGAAGTCGATTCGATCGAAGTCCTTGTACATCTCCCCGAGCCGCTTCTGCCCCATATAATCCTCCATCGGCGGACCGTCCTGGCCCATCATGAACGTGCCCGGCTCAATGCGCACGAGCTTCATGCCAATGGAGTTGGTGATGGGCTCGCTGGCCTGCAGCGTCGCCAGCGGCGCGGACAGCAGGGCGGCGAGGAGGGGGAGGGAAAGGAGTGCAAAGCGGTTGTTCATGTCAGTCGTTGTTCGGTCTCGTTGCGGGATGCCTGGCTTTACTTGGCTGGTACGGATGCCTTGGCGCGTGCGGCTTGCTTGGCTTTGACGAACTCCAGCACCCTTTCGCGGCTCACGCGGGTGTAGGGCGCAGGCATCGAGCGGACCCAGGCGTCATGGGATTTTTGCAGCCGCTCGCGGACATCGTCATGCGCGGCGGAGAGGTCGTGGGCTTCGCCGGGGTCCGTGGACAGGTCGAAAAGCTGAATGGTCTGGGATGCGACGCTGCCCATGACGAGTTTCCAATGGCCCTCACGGATCGCCCACGGAGCCTTGGAAGCGTTTTCCCCGTAGACAAACCGCCACGTGAGAGCCCGTGCCGGAAACGCCGACTCTCCGCGGAGCGCCGGCAGCAGGTTTTTGCCATCCAGCGAGGACGGGGCCGGCTGACCGGCCATGGCGAGCGCGGTGGGCAGCAGGTCGAGCGACGACACCGGCGCATCCACGGTCTGGCCGCTTTTGATGGTGCCAGGCCATTGCATGACGAAGGGCACGCGGATGCCGCCTTCGAAGGTGTCGCCCTTCCAGCCGCGCAGCGGCGTGTTGTTCGAGTAGCCATCGTCGGGACCGCCGTTGTCGCTGAGAAAGACGACGAGCGTGTTCTTTTCACACTCCGCCGTCTTCAGCGCGGCGAGCACTCGCCCGATGTTTCGGTCCATGATCGAAACCATCGCCGCGTAGGTGCGGCGCTTGTCGTCCTCGATGTGAGCGAACTTCGCGATCTCCTCCGCCGGAGCCTCATAAGGTGCGTGCGGCGCATTGAAGGCGAGGTAGAGAAAGAAGGGTTTCGTCTTGTGTTCCGTAATGAAGCGCGCCGCCCGGTCACCGAACACGTCCGTAAGGTAGCCGCCCACGGGGACCGGTTTCCGGCCCTCCAGGATCTGCGCGATGCTTTTGTGCCCCGGTCGGGGCAGGAACCAGCTGCTGCCTCGCAGGAACCCGAAATACTCGTCGAAGCCCCGGTCCAGCGGCTGCTGGCCCGGTACGGTGCCGAGATGCCACTTGCCCACCATTCCGGTGCGGTAACCTGCGGCACGCATGTGGTCGGCGAACGTGGTGCCCTCGCTGAGTCCCGCAATGTCGGTCACGTTGTTGTTCTCGCAGCCGACGCGGTTCTGGTCCATGCCCATCAGAAGGCCGGCCCGCGACGGCGCGCACTGCGGCGCGGAGACATAGCCCGACGAGAAACGGATGCCATTCTTCGCGATGGAGTCGAGATGCGGCGTGGGGATGTCCTTGCAGCCGTTGAATCCCGCATCCGCATAGCCCATGTCATCGGCAAGGATGACGATGATGTTGGGCTTGCCGGCGGCGTGCGTCGCCGCCAGCGGCGCGAGCAGCAGGGCGGCGAGGAGCGTGAGGGCGGGTTTCATGGTCAGTCGAGGTAGGCGAACTCGTTGGCGTTGAGCAGGGCGCGGCAGAGCGCGAAGAGGCCCTGTTCGTTGACCAGGCTTACGGCCGCCTGGCGTTCGCTCGCGGTCGGACGGCGTTGGAAGGCGAGGATGAAGGCGCGGTCGATGCCGGCGACGCCCGGACCGCCATCGTTCTCGACCCGGGTGGCGAGATGCCTCGCCTGGCGGAGCATGAACTCATTGTTGGACAAGGCCAGGGCCTGCGTCGCCGTGGTGGTGCGATTGCGCGCAGGCGTCAGGTTGGCCGGATCGGGGCAGTCGAGGGCCGCCATGAAGGTATGCGGGGTCGTCCGGACGACGAAACGGTAGATACTGCGGCGCCAGAGCTCAGGTTTGTCCGGCGAGACGTAGTTGTAGATCGGAGCGTAGGCCTCGACGTAATCGAAATCCTTGAAGCCCGGTCCGCCCATGGTCAGGTCGAGCTTGCCGCTCACGGCGAGGACGGCGTCGCGTAAGGACTCGGCGTCCAGCCGACGGGGATTCTGCCGCCAGAGGAGGCGGTTCGAGGAATCGAGCCCGGCGGCCTTGGGGTCCTGGGCGAGCGACGACTGTCGGTAGGTCGCGCTCATGACGATCAGGCGATGGACGGGCTTGAGGCGCCAGTCGTTACGCCGGAGTTCTTCGGCGAGCCAGTCGAGGAGTTCGGGATGGCTGGGGCGATCGCCGCCCAGGCCGAAATCGCTCGGGGTGGTCACGATGCCTTGGCCGAAGTGGTGGTGCCAGAGGCGGTTGACGATCACCCGCCGGGTGAGGGGGTTGTCGGGATGCGTGATCCACTCGGCCAAGGCGCGGCGTCGTTCGCCTTCACCTCGGTCGTTGCCGCCCAGCCCGGGAGGCGCATGTCTGGCCCAGCCGAAGGCCGACGGCGTGACCTCTTCGCCGAGGTCCTCCGGATTGCCACGTCGGTTCACCTTGATGACCGGCACTTCCTTCTGGGGCGCAGCCGCATAGACCATCGCGGGCGGTCTGAGCCGTTTCATGGCGGCATCGGTCTCCTTGGCCTGCGCCCGGAGCGAGCGCAGGCGTTCGGCGTCCGCCGCGGCCAGCTTGGATTCGGTCGTCGCGGGTTCGAGCCGCGGGTCGCCGATGAAGAGCAGGTCGCTGCCGATGCCGTCGCCCCCGTCCGTGGCGACCACCGTCAGGCTCCGGGCGTCGGCGGGGATCGGGATGTCCAGCGCCACGGTCTCCTTCTTGCGAAGCATGAGACGTTGGAACCTGATCTGGGAGTCGACGAAGACGGTGATGTCGGCCTTGGTCTCGGCGGCGGTTTCGGAGGCGCCGAACCCGACCACGCCGGTGAGCCGGGCCTCGCGCAGGCCGCTCACCTCGCGGATGCGGGTCAGGTCGAAGGTGATGCCGCCGTTGGCGTGCAGGCCGAGCAGCGTCCGGCCCTTGGCGGCGTAGTCCACGCCGTCCAGTTTCGTGCTGCGCTGTCCTTTGAGCGGCCGGTTGGCGATCGTATCCCAGGCGTGTCCGCTGGTCTTCGGCAGTCCCCGGAGCAAGGTGTGCTCGTCCACCCTGATGTCGGCCTTGCCGTCGGGCAGGAAGACCCCGAGCACGCCCGGGGCTTTGGCGACTTTCTGGAAGACATTGGCCCGGAGGTCCTTCAGGTAGGACGGCTCTTTCTTGGTCAGTTCGCCGTTACTGCGGTCGATGCCGGTTCCCTCGGGCAGCAGGGAGGCGAGGGCGAATCCTTCGCCGCTGAGACGGGCGATGTCGGACCGGAGCTCGGAGAGATGTTTTTCAAACGACGCCTTCTCACGGTCGTAGGCCGCCTGCTCCTTCGGGTCGACGTGACGGTCCGCGCGTTTGACGCCGGCGAAGATCGCCCAGAGTCCGTAATACTCGCGCTGGGTGATCGGGTCCAGCTTATGGTCGTGACAGCGGGCGCAGTTCATCGTCACCGCCATGGTCGAGGTCACCACCTGCGTGACCATGTCGTCGAGGTCGCCCGCCCGGGCGGCGCGCTTCAGCATGTCGCTCTTGGTCTCGACCTGCCCGACGAAATCCCACGGGCCCGCGGCGAGGAAGCCGGTGGCGACGATGGCCTCCGGGTCGGCGGGGGCGAGGACGTCGCCGGCGATCTGCTCGCGGATGAAGCGGTCGTAGGGCTTGTCCGCGTTGAGCGAGGCGACGACATAGTCGCGGTAGCGCCAGGCGTTCGGGCGGAGCTGGTCACGCTCGAAGCCATGCGTGTCGGCATAGTGGGCGATGTCGAGCCAGTGCCGTGCCCAGCGTTCGCCGTAGCGGGGCGAGGCGAGCAGCTCGTCGACCAGCTTGGCATAGGCGTCCGGTGACGCGTCCTGCACGAACGCCTCGACCCGTTCCGGCGAGGGCGGCAGGCCGTGCAGGTCGAACGACAGGCGCCGGATGAGGGTCCGGCGGTCCGCTTCGGGGGACATCGCCAGTCCCGCGGTCTTGAGCCGTCCCGCGATGAAGTCGTCGATCGTCCCGGCGGAGTCGAAGTCCTTGCGCACCGCCTGCACCGACCAGTGGTCCAGGCGCGGGTCGCGGAGCGCGGCGCGGTCGGCGTCGTTCTCGGGCCAGACGGCGCCCTCGGCGATCCATTGGCGGACCTTCTCCGTCTGGGCCGGCGTGAGCGGTTCGCCCTTGGGCGGCATCTTGGTGTCTTCGTCCTTCGTGGTGATGCGCTCGAAGATCAGGGACTTGGCCGGATCGCCCGCGACGAAGGCCGGGCCGGACTCGCCGCCCTTGATCGCGTGGGGCTTGGCGTCGAGGCGGAGGTCGGCCTTGTTCTTCTTCGGCCCATGGCATTCCACGCATCGGTCCTGAAGCAGAGGGCGGATCTCGCGGTCGAAGTCCACGGCCGCGCCCAGGCCGGCCGCGGCGATCAGCAGGAGGGGGAGGGCGGTGAGGCGGATCATGGGCGGGGCTGTGGGTAAGGCCAACCGGTTCATATTCTACTCCTTTTCTGACGGCTTACTACGCCCGATGTTCCAGCAGGTAGCACTATCGTCTCACTCTGGCCGAAGCTTAACCGCCAAGGGTCAGGGGCCTTCGCTCAGCGGGAGCGGAAGACGTCACTGGTCAGGCACTCGACGACGAGGCTGCGCAGGCCGAGGCCCTGCTGCTTGACCTTGTCGTGGATGCGGTCGACGGCGAATTCATCCGCCGGCTCCATCAGGCGGCCGGTGCTGTAAGCGAGCAGCGAGCGGATGAGGTGGCGGGTGAACATCTCCTCGCGCTTGTCGTGCAGGATGTCGCGGAAGCCGGCGAAGTCCTGATAGGTCTCGCCCGAGGCGAACTCGCCGGTGGTGTCGATCTTCGGCGCTGCGCCTTTCTTCGGCTTCGGATAGGTGATGCGCCAGCGGCCGACGGGATCGAAGGATTCCAGGCTGAAGCCGAGCGGGTCGATCTTGCGATGGCACTCGGCGCAGGCGCGGTCGGTGCTGTGCTTGGCGAGGCGTTCGCGGATGGTGGTCGTGCCACTGACGTCGGGCTCGATGGCCGGGACGACGTCCGGCGGGGGCGGGGGCTTGATGCCGAGGATGTTCTCGCTGACCCAGGCCCCGCGGGTGACCGGCGAGGTCTCGACGCCGTTGGCGCTGACCGTCAGCACGGCCGCCATGCCGAGCAGGCCGCCGCGAGGTTTGTCACCCTTGAGGCTGACCTTCCGGAAGCCGTCGGCCAGGCGCAGGGTCTTCTGCTCGGGCAGGTCGTAGAGCTGCGCCAGCTTCTTGTCGACGAAGGTGTAATCCGCGTGCAGGAACTGGTTCACCGGACGGTTCTCCTTGAGCATGTCGCGGAAGAACAGGCGCGCTTCGGTCTTCATCGAGGTCGGCAGATCCTCGGCGTAGTAGGCGCGATTCACCTCGCGCGGGGGTGGCATGCCGCCGAGCTCGCGCAGGCTCAGCCAGCTATCGAGGAAGCCGTTGACGAAACCGTTGACGCGTTCATCGGCCAGCAGGCGGTCGATCTGCTTCTTTAATTCGTCATCCCCGGTGAGTTTGCCCGAGGCCGCAGAGGCGGACAGGGTCTCGTCGGGTGGCGCGGCCGAAAGGGCGAAGGCCAGGCGGGTGGCGAGGTCGTAAGGTTGCAGGCGACGGTCAGCCTCCTGGGTGACTTCGCTCAGGTACAGGAAGGAAGGGGAGCAGAGGATGAGTTTGACTACGTCGAGCGCCGCCTGGCGCGGGCTGGCTTTTTCGGCGATCCGCTTCGCATGCATCTTCCGGATCGACTCGCGGTCCGCGTCCTGGAGCGGGCGGCGGTAGGCTTTCGCCGCAAAGGCGAGCAGCTGGTCAAGCGCGCGGTCGGCCTGGAAGCCATCCTTGCCGAAAACCGCGATCTCCTCGGCGCTGCCCACGGGCTCGCTCACCGGTCCTTGGACGACGATCTCGCTGATGCGGATATGCGGCAGCTTACCTTCCCGGAGGATGTGCGCGCGACCGACGCCCGAGGAGCCGACCGGCGTCGAGAACTCTTTCGGGTAGCGCTTGTTGATCGTCACCACCGAGGCGCGCGACTCATAGGGGCCGTTCGGGAAGATGAAGCGCGGGGTCTGGCCCGCTTCGAGCCAGACGCGGAACTTCAGCCGGGTCGGTACGTTATCGGGTACCACGCCGCTGGCCAGCAAGGGCTCGATGGCTTGCGGGTAATGGATATGGCCCTTCGTGATATCGCCGGGCACGACGCCGAGGATGAAGGGCTCTGAGAGGTCGATGCCGAAGATGACGGGATCGTAATGGGTGTCGCGGTGCAGGGCCGTCGCTTCGACCTCGATGTCGTAGAGGCCGGAGACCGGCACTCCCTGCCGGAAGTCTTCGATGTGCCCGTAGCCGCCCTGGCGGGTGTCGGTGTTCGGCTGTTCGTAGATATTGAGGTAGCGGAAATTGAAGGCGCTCTTGTGCGAGCCCGTCAGCTCCTCGTACTGGATGAAATTCTTGTTGAAGCGCCAGGTCTGCGGGGGGGTGGACGGCTTGCCCAGGCGGGTCTCGACGAGGCGGTTGGCGGATTGGAAGTATTGGTCGACCAAGAAGCCGGAGGTCACCAGCGACTGACCGATCGTGTCGAGGTGACGTACGGTCTTTTCCTTGGGGAAGTCCGCGGTCAGACCGAGGGTGTCGATGCGGCGACCGAACAAGGTGGCGAGGGTGTTCTCGTATTCGCGATTGGAAAGCCGGCGTAGGACCGTGCGTGAGCCGGTGCTCTGCAGAGTGGCCTGCGCCGCGGCGGTGCCGTCACGCAGGGCGCGGATGACCGCGAGACGCTCCTCGTCGCCGGGCTGTTCGGCCTTCTTCGGCGGCATCTCGCGCAAAGTCAGCTGGTCGATGATGTCGCGGGCCTCGATCACCGCGGGCAGCGATTTGAGCGGTAGCTTGAACTGGTCGAAAGAACGATCGCCCTTATGGACATCGGCGTCGTGGCATTCCAAGCAGTAGCGGCTCAGGAACTTGTCGACGACCTTCGACGGTTCCTCGGCGGCGCGCAGGGAGCCGGCCGCCAAGAGCGTGGACACGACCAGCAGGGTTCGGAATGCCGGCAGCGACGTCACGAGTGCGGAGCGTTGCCGAGGCTCAGGCGAACCGCCCCGTGCTGCTGCCGAAGGCATGCGTTTCGACGCCCATCTTCTGGGCGATGTCGACGAAGAGGTTGCAGAGCGGCACCTTGTGCTTCACCTCGCGCGAGACTTCGCGGAAGGTGCCGTGCTTGTAGCCGCCGCCCGCGAGGAAGATCGGCAGGTCGGTGTTGCGGTGCGAATTGGCGTCGCCCATGCCGCTGCCGAAGAGCACCGTGGTGGAGTCGAGCAGCGTGCCGCCGCCGTCCTTCATCTGGGTGAGGCGACGGATGAACTTGCCGTACTGCGCGACCTGGTAGCGTTCGAGGGCGATGAGGGAGGCGATGGACTCGGGGTCGTTGCCGTGGTGCGACAGGCCGTGGTAGTCCTTCTTGATGCCGAGATTCTGGGGCAGGAAGTCTCCGCCGATTTCCAGCGTGGCGATGCGGGTGCTGTCGGTCTGCAGGGCGAGCGCGATGAGCTCGTACATGAGCGGCAGGTCGTCGACCGCGTTGCGGTTGGCCGGCTTGCCGAAGGGCGCCGTCGGCTTGGGGAGATGGGTCCAGCGCTGACGCAGTTCGAGGCGCTTCTCGACGTCGCGGACCGACGTGAAATACTCTTCGAGCTTGGCCTTATCCTCCTGGTTGACTTGGCCGGAGAGGCGCTTCGCCTCCTCGCGCACGGAATCAAGGATCGAGGCTTGCACGTGGTTTTCCTGTTCGCGACGCGTGCGGCGTTCCGCGGAGTCGCTGGCGAAGAGCTTGTCGAAGAGTTCAGCTGGGTTGGTGATCGGCGGCACGCGCACGCCCGACTTCGTCCAAGCGAGCTGGCAGCCGCCGTGGATGCCGCCCTCGGAGCCGACGGTGAGGGAAGGGAAGCGGGTCTGGTGGCCGATCTCCTCGGCGAGGAACTGGTCGAGCGAGACGTTGCCGTCCGGACGGTTCTGCGCTTCGGAGTTGAGCACGCCGGAAAGGAAGGAGTGCACCGCGAAGTGGCCGCCCTTGACGCCGTGGTCGAGGCCGCGGAAGACGGTCATCAACTCGCGGTGTTCCCAGATCGGCTCCAGCAAGGTCGTCTTTTCGAAATCACGCCCGGTGGTCTTCGGGAAGAGCTGCTTCGTCTGGTAGCCGAGGAGGTTACCGATCGCCACGAAGCGGCGGGCGCCGATACCGGCACCCTTGGACGTCTGCACGGTGGGGTTGCCGCTGAGGGCCTTCGCACTGAGGGAACACAGTCCCGGGAGAGCCAGGGTGGCTCCCAAAGAACGGAGGATAAAGCGGCGACGATTCATGTCAGAGGCGGAAGAAGCGGGATGTGGTCATATTTTGCGTTATACCGGCTTCCCGATGCGAGCCTTTCCTTGGCTTTCGGGGAGTCGTTTTAGAGGGGTTGGGTATGCGCAACCTACCCCCTTTGACAGGCAGTCATACCCTAAGTTCCACTTAGGCCAGCAACTCCCGGACCACGCGGGCGGGCTGGTTGTTGGTCAGGGTCAGGGCGGCGCCGTTGCGCTTGAAGATGAGCTTGTCGTGCTCGAAGCCGAAGCAGTCGAGCATGGTGGCGTGCCAGTCGTAATGATTCACGACGTCCTTGACCGCGTGGTGGCCCCATTCGTCGGTCTCGCCGTAGGTGAGACCGCCCTTGAAGCCACCGCCGGCGACCCACTGGCTGAAGCCGTAGGTGTTATGGTCGCGGCCCCACTTGGCTTCTCCAGCGTCGTTCTGCAGGACCGGCATGCGGCCCATCTCTCCGCCCCAGTGCACGATGGTGCTGTCGAGGAGTCCGCGCTGTTTAAGGTCGGCGACAAGCGCGGCGCTGGGACGGTCGGTCGCGGCGCAGAGGACGGGGAGAGCAGACTTGATCGAGCCATGGCTGTCCCAGCTCTGGCCTTGGTTGAGCACCTGTACGTAGCGCACGCCACGCTCGACGAGGCGTCGGGCGATCAGGCAGCGGCGGGCATAGTCGTCGCACTCCTTGCGGCCGACGCCATAGAGTTCGAGCACGTGCTTCGGCTCGGATGAGATGTCGAAGGCTTCCTTAGCGGCGAGCTGCATGCGCCCGGCGAGTTCGTAGCTCTGGATGCGGGCTTGGAGGTCGGTCTCTCCCGGATGATTCGCCGCGTGCTCGGCGTTCATCGCGCGGAGGAGCTCCATCTGGCGTTCCTGCGGCTTCCCTTGAAGGGCGGCAGGCGGGTCGAGGTTGAGGATGTGCGGCGCGGTGGCGCGGACGAACGTCCCCTGATAGATCGAGGGTAGCCAGCCGTTGGACCAATGCTGGTTGGCAAAAGTGGGCAAGCCACCCGGATGGCCCATCACGACGTAGGCGGGCAGATCTTTGGTCTCGCTGCCGAGGGCGTAGGTCGCCCAGGCGCCCATGGTCGGGTTACCGGACGTGATGCGTCCCGTCTGCATGGCGAGCATGCCTTGGAGGTGGTTGTTCACGCCTGACTTCATCGAGCGGATCAGGCAGATATCGTCGGCGACCGTGCCGAGCTGCGGGAGGAGTTCGCTGAGTTCGAGGCCGCACTTACCGTGGCGGGAGAACTTCCAGAACGAACCCAGCACCTTGGCCGAAGCCTGCGCGACGTTATCGTATTTGAGATTATCTCCGGGGAATTTCTGACCGTGCCACTTCGTCAGCATCGGCTTGTGGTCGAAGAGATCCATCTGCGACGGGCCGCCCATCATGAAGAGCGAGATCATCGCCTTGGCCTTGGCGGGGCGGGGCGGCTGCTTGGGGAGGAGGTCGAAGACTTCGTTGCCGAGGAGCGGCTTGATGGGCGCGGCGAGGAGGCCGTCCTGGCGGAGGAGCGTCGAGAGGCCGAGCATGCCGAGGCCGAAGCCGCCGGCTTCGAGGAAGTGGCGGCGAGAGCAGAGTCCGTTGGGAAGCTTAGTCGACATGGAGGAAACGGTTGGTGGCGAGGAGGACCTGGCAAAGGGAGCCGAGCGCTTCGATACGGGTATCCTGGGTGGTAGCCGTCGGAGCAGGAAAGGTGGGCTGAGGTGCGGTTTTCTTGGCGGTGGATTTCACCTTCACCGGCTTGACCTTCAGCGACGCGTCCGCGACGGGCTTGGCGGGCTTCAGTTTGGCGAAGTGCTCGAGCTGGTCGGCGAGCAGGCGGTTGAAGTCGGCGAGTTCCTTGGCCGAGGGCTCGCGGGCCTGCGTGAGCCGCCAGGCGGCGCGGACCTGGGCGTCGGTATTCTCTGGGTGTTCCTTGATGACGCGGGCGGCGAGGTCTTTGGCGCGTTCGATGACGAACTCGTCATTCATCAGGAAGAGCGACTGCGGGGCGACCGTGGTGACGTCGCGTCGCTCGCAGTTCGGATCCATGTTCGGCAGGTCGAACGTGGCGAGCGCCGTGGCGGGTCCGCTACGCCGCTGCTGCAGGTAGACCGACCGGCGGTAAACCGCAGGGGAGGAGGTGTCGACCTTGACGACGTCTCGGTTCGTATTGCGGATCTCGATGCCGGGGATCATGCGGCCGTCGCCGGTCTTGCCGACCGTGACGGGCTCGCCGAACATCTCAGGGTTAAGCTTGCCGCTGACGGCGAGCATCGCGTCGCGAATGGTCTCGGCGTCGAGGCGGCGGATACGATAACGGCCGAAGAGCGCGTTGTCCGGGTCGGCCGTCTGCGCGGCGTCATGCCGGGCGGACTGACGATAGGTCCGGCTGAGCGTCATCTCACGATGCATCGCCTTGAGACTCCAGCCGGCCTCGACGAAGCGTCCGGCCAGGTAGTCGAGGAGTTCCGGGTGCGAAGGACGTTCGCCGAGCATCCCGAAGTCGCCGGGGGTATTGACGATTCCGCGTCCGAAGTGATGCAGCCAGACGCGGTTCATCAACGTGCGTGCGACGAGCGGGTGCTGGCCGGAGGTCAGCCACTGCGCGTAGGCGAGGCGACGGCCGGTCGTCGGTAGCTTCGGGTCATCGACCGGGATGGCAGGGTTGCCGAGGATGGCGAGTTCGCCCGGGGTGACGGCCTGGCGCGGCTGGGCGTGGTCACCGCGATGGTGGAGTTCGCTTTTCGGAGCGGCGTTGACCGGCTCGACGAGCACGCTGAGGCGTCCCTCGGCCGGCTTGGTCGCGCGCAGGGCGGTCGCCTCGGCGCGCTTGGCGACGACTTTGTTGTCCGCCGCCTTGTCATAGAGGTCCAAGCCGAAGGTCGCCTGGGCGGAAAAGTATTTCTTGATCAACGCCGCCTGCTCCTTGGTCCTTTTGGCGACGGGCGTGTTGCGGGCGACGCGGTAGGCGGCGCGTTCGGCCTCCGGGACTTCGAGGATCTTCTTCTCGAAGATCACGTCGAGGGCGTCCTTGTACATCTTCGTCGCTTCGGCGTCGATGGCCGCGGCCTTCTTCTCGATCTCGGCCGCCTTCGCCTTGTCGGCCGCCGTGTAGAGCGAGACCGTGCGCTGCGTCGGGTTCTGCCATTTCCGCCAGTCGAGGCCCGGGTCGAAGACCGCGCGCAGGCGGAAGTAGTCGACCTGGCTGACCGGGTCGTAGCGGTGGTCGTGGCACTGCGCGCAGGCGACCGTCAGGCCGGTGAGCGAGGTCGTCACGATGCGCAGCGTGTCGGCGATACTCTGGTTCTTGGCCAGCTCGATA
>DBCN01000065.1 GCA_002293065.1 Opitutia bacterium UBA957 | reverse complement strand
CTGCGCGTCGATGGCCTTATCCCAAGCCGCCAAGTCATTGAGCGGCGCGGCGGTGAAACCGGACAGCAAAGGACGGAAACCCTTTTGGATCTTCTCCTGCGGCGTGGCCGACATGCCACCGAAGGTACGGCCGTGGAAGGCCTTCTCGGCGACGACGACGCCGATGCAGGCGCCTTCGGTGCCGGACTTCCGCAGGCCATGCAGACGCGCGAGCTTCAGGAGGCCTTCGTTGGCTTCCGCACCGCTATTGCAGAAGATGGCCCGCCCGGGGCCGCAATAACGGCTCAGCGCGGCCGCCAGACGGCCCTGTGGCTCATTGCGGTAGAGGTTGCTGACGTGGACCAGCTTCGCGGCCTGTTCGCTCACGCGCTGGACCCAAACGGGATGGGCATGGCCCAAGGCGTTGACGGCGATGCCGGTCGCAAAATCCAGATAAGGCTTACCCGTGGCGTCCCAGACGCGGGAACCCTCACCCCGCACCAAGGTGATGGGCGGAGCCCCATAATTACGGGCCAGGTGCTGCTCGTAGAGCGCGGCGGTCGGGTCTGCGGATTCCGCGCTCATCAGCCGTGGACGATTTCGGTCCCGATGCCCTTGTCGGTGAAGACTTCGAGCAGCAGGGCGTGCGGCACGCGGCCATCGATGAAGTGCACGCGACGGACGCCCTCCTTCAGGGCCTTCACAGCGCTGTCGACCTTCGGAACCATGCCGCCGGCGATGACGCCCTTGCGCTTGAGTTCGTCGACTTCGCTGACCTTGAGCGTGGTGATGAGCGTGGACTGGTCCTTCGGGTCGGCCAACAGGCCGGGGACGTCGCTCATGAAGATCAAGCGGCGGGCCCGCAGCGAATTAGCCACGGCGGCGGCGGCGACGTCGGCGTTGGTGTTGTAAGCCTGATCGTCGGCGTCCAAGGCGATGGGCGAAACGACCGGCAGGTGGCCATCGGCGAGGGCCTTCTTGATCAACTTCGTCTTCACGAACTTGATGTCGCCGACGAAACCGATGTCGCACGGCTTGCCCTGCTCGTCCGTCCCGAGGAGTTTCTCGCAGAGGTTGACGTGGTTGCCGGGCATGCCAAGCGGGTTGGCGCCGCGGGCCTTGAGCGATTCGCAGATCTGTCCGTTGATCTCCCCGTTGAGGGTCTCTTCGACGATCTTCACGGTGGCGGCATCGGTGACGCGCATGCCGCCGCGGAACTCGGACTTGATGCCGGCCTTGTCCATGGCGCGGGTGATGGCCTTGCCACCGCCGTGCACGACAACGACTTGGATGCCGACGGCCGCCAGGAAAGCGATGTCCGTGGCGACGCGGTCGCGGCCTTCCGGATTCGGGTCGTCCATGAAGCTGCCGCCGTACTTCACCACGAAGGTGGAGCCACGGAACTTCTGGATGTAAGGGAGGGCTTCGAGAAGGACCTCGGATTTATTGTGCGCGGCTTGCGTGCTCATCAGACGGACGGGAAGTGTCAGCGGACTGGCGGGGCGAGCAAACGGAAAATGGCCCTTACTCGCTCTTGTTGTAGTTCACGTAACCGTCCGTGAGGTCCGAAGCCAGCAGACGGAACTGGGCGTCGCCCAAGTGCAGGTCCAAGCGCACCCGGAACTGGCGCGCCTTCACGACTTCCTTCCACTTCGGCTTATTCTCGGGCAGCGGACGGCCACCGATGACGGCGGGCACGTCCTCGTAATGGATATCCAGCTTGGTCTCATCGAGCCCGGTACGGGCATAACCCGCCGCATCGGCCAAGCGCCCCCAATTCGGGTCTTCCCCGAACCAAGAGGACTTCACGAGGAGGGAGTTGCCGATCGCCCGGGCGATCTTCTCGGCGTCGGCCCGGTGGCGGGCCCCCGAAACCTCGACGGAAACGACCTTCGTGATCTTCTCACCGTCGCCGACGATCTTCTCCGCGAGGGAGAAGCAGACGCGGTCGAGGGCTTCCTGGAAAAGGCGGGTGAGCTCGGTCGGCGCACCGGGTCCGACCTGCACCTGGGCGACGCCCGAGGCGAGAAGGATGACGGTGTCGTTGGTGGACATGTCGCCATCGACGCTGACGCAGTTGAAGGATTGGTCCGACGACGCCTTCAGGGCCGTCTTCAGGAAAGCCGGGTCGGCGACCGCATCGGTGCAGACGAAGGCCAACATGGTGGCCATGTTGGGCTCGATCATCCCGGCGCCCTTCGCGAAGCCGGCGATGGTGACGGTCTGCCCCTGCCAAGTGAAACGGGCCGTGCAGGTCTTCGGACGCGTGTCGGAAGTCAGGATCGCGTTGGCGGCACGCACGCCTTCAGCCGAGTCGCGCGAGAGGCGCGCGGCGGCGGCCTGCGCGCCCGCGGCGACCTTCGCCATCGGGAGGAGTTCACCGATGCGTCCGGTCGAGCAGACCAGGAAGGGTTCGCCGGCATGGCCAGCGGCCTCGGCGCCGAGTTGGGCCATGCGGACGGCGTCCGCATCCCCTTGGGTCGAGGTACAGGCATTCGCGTTGCCGCTGTTGGCGATGACGCCACGGACGCGCCCCTGCGTGGAAAGCAAGGTCGCCTGCGAGATGCGGACGGGGCCGGCCTTCACGTCGTTCGTGGTGAACACGCCGGCGGCGGCGCAGAGCTGGTCCGCCACGATCAAGGCGAGGTCGAGCCGGTCCTGGCCTTTGTTGCGGATATCGCAACCGGCGGCGCCGACGCGGAAGCCCGGGACGTCCGAAACGCCCGGGGAATCGTTCGTGAATTCGATGGACATGGAAAGCTTAGCGAAGGCCGGCGGTCTCGGACCAACCCATGAGGAGATTCAAGGCCTGCACGGCCTGGCCGCCCGCGCCCTTCAGGAGGTTGTCGATCACCGAGGTGATGATGAGGTTGCCGGTGCGCGC
>DBCN01000038.1 GCA_002293065.1 Opitutia bacterium UBA957 | reverse complement strand
TCCGTTGGATCTGAGTTAAGGGTTAGAGTACAGAGGGCTGAGTCGAGGGCAGGGTCGATCGCTGGAGCGTGGGCTGGGCGATGAGAAGGAATGCCGCTCGGTCCTCCGTACTCTGAAATCCATCCCCCATCCTCTCTTTAAAAGGTCCCCCGCCTGTGCCGGTTCCGATTGGAGCTCCAGTATTTCCTGGATTAAGGTGGGCGGTACGTTGCCACGGCTCGGACGAGGCCGGTCGGGTCGCACCTCCCGATTATTATGTTCGTAGGAGACGGAGGCTGCCGCGGTTATCGAACACTGCAGGGGACGGTCACTATTGCCTAAGTTCTGCCCGAAATCAAGTCCGCCGCGGGAAAAAGGGGTTCGATTCCTGCTGGTCGGGGGATACCACCATGCCATGCCCCGCTTCTTTGCCGCCCTTTTCTTGGCTGCCGTGTCCCTCGGTGCCCGTGAACGCCAGCCGCTGCCTCCCGGCGTGCCCGATACCTATGTCGGACACCTCGCCCCCGAGCCCAAGACGTTGCTGCTCCAAAAAGGTGACCGCTACGCCATTTGTGGCGACTCCATCACCGAACAGAAGATGTACAGCCGCTTGCTCGAGGCCTACCTCGCGGCGGCTCGTCCGGACCTCGCCGTGGAATGTCGTCAATATGGTTGGAGCGGGGAGACGGCCGCGGGTTTTGCCGGTCGCATGAAGAACGACGTCCTCCGTTTCCAGCCGACCATCGCGTCGACCTGCTACGGCATGAACGATTTCCGCTACGTGCCGTTCGAGGCCGCGATTGGCGAGGATTACCGCAAGAACCAGACCAAGGTCGTGCAGGCCTTCAAGTCCGCGGGGGCGCGCGTCGTGCTGGGTTCCTCGGGGACGATCCATTCCGTCCCGCCGTGGGTGAAGAGCGCCAAGGGGACCTGGGAGTTGCTGAATCTCTCGCTGCTGCAGTTTCGCAACATCGGGATCGAGATCGCCGAGGCCGAGCAGGTCGCCTTCGCGGACGTCTATTGGCCGATGTTGGCGAAGGGCTACGAAAGCCGTGCCAAGTTCGGCGATACCTTTAAGCTCGAAGGCAATGACGGCGTGCACCCGGGTTGGGCCGGCCACGTGATGATGGCGACCGCTTACCTCAAGGCCTTGGGCTTGGATGGCGACCTCGGGACGGTGGAGATCGACCTCCCGACGGGCGACGTGCAGGCCAAGAACGGCCAAGCCGCCACCCGCCTGGACTACGGCACCTACACCTTGCGCAGCGAACGCCTGCCCTGCGCCTTCGAGCCGGGCGACGTGGCCAAGGACAATACCCTGGCTGCGGGCTTGGCCCTCAGTGATTTCCAGAACCGTTTCAATCGCCTGACTCTCAAGGTCGTCGGCGTGAAGGGCGCGCAGGTCAAAGTCAGTTGGGGGGAGCAGTCGAAGGTTTTCGCCGTGGCCGACTTGGCGCGCGGCATCAACCTCGCGGCGGAATTCCCGCAGGGTCCCACCAAGCCGGCTTTCGATAAGATTTGGAAAGCCGTGGGCGAAAAGCAGGCGTATGAGACGAAGCAGATCAAGACGCTCTTTCGCAGCAAGGAAGCCAAGGCGGACCTGGAAGCCGTCGTGAAGGCGTCGGAAGTCGAGCACGCCAAGTTCGTCGCCGCGCTCGCCGCGGCGTATGCTCCGGCGGAGACCGTCCTCAAGTTTGCGGAAGTGAAGTAACCCCGCTCAGTGGCGGTGAGCCAAAGCTTGCGTGATGACCACGCTGGCCAAGGCGGCGTTTTCCGCCCGTAAGACCGTCGGCCCGAGCACCACCGGGCGGAACCCAGCGGCGCGGGCCGCGGTGTATTCGGCCGCCGTCAGGTCGCCCTCGGGGCCGATGAGCCAAAGCACTTTGGTCGCGGCCGCGAAGTCCAATTCGCCGACCGGTTGCGCGTCGAACTCGAGGGAACCCGTGAGCCGGAGTTCGCCTGGGGCGCAGGGTGGTAGCGACGCGAGCCAAGCCTCGAAGCGGGCGGGCAGGGCGATGTGCGCGAGCCACGGATGGCCCGACTGCTTGCAGGCTTCGACGGCCTGTTGTTGCCAGCGCGTCGTGCGGGTCCGGGCGCGGTCGGCGTCGAGCTTCACTTCGCAGCGGGCGGTTTCGAGCGGCACCACTTCGCTCGCGCCGGCTTCGCACACCGTGCGGACCAAGTCATCCATCGTGCCGCCCTTGGGCATGCCTTGGGCGACGATGATCGCCGGCAGGACTGGCTCGACCGTCCGGGCGCGGGTCACTTCGACGATGGAGCCTTCGCCGTCGGCGGTCTCGAGTTTGCCTTCCAAGAGGCGACCTTCGCCATCGAGCAGCACGAGGGCGTCGCCCCGGCGGGCGCGCAGGCTGCGGACCAAGTGGGCGCTCTCTTCGGAGGATAAGCGCAGCCGCGAGCCGGTCGTGGCCGGGCGCGCTTGGGTGGGGTCGATCCAGGCGCGAAGCGGGCTCATGCCGGTTGGGCCTCCGGGCGATCGTAGGACGGATCCCAGTCCTTCCAGACCGGCTCGAAGCCGGCGGTGCGCAGCATCGCGGCGATTTCGGTGGGCGAGCGGCTGTCGTCGATGGCGAACTGTTCGAGCGAGGCCTCGCGGCCCTCGGAGTAGCCGCCGGGATTGGTGTGCGAGCCGGCGCTCATGGCGGTGATGCCCAACTTGCAGACCTGGTCGCGGAAGGCGGGGCGCTCGCGCGTGCTCAGCGTCAGTTCCAGCTCGCCGTTGAAAAGTCGGAAAGCGCAGATCGCCTGGACCAGGTCCCGGTCGGTCATCTCGACCTTGGGTTCGATGTCGCCCTCGTGCGGACGGATGCGCGGGAACGACACGCTGAAGCGGCTGCGCCAGTGTTTCCGTTCGAGCCACTGCAGGTGGAGCGCGGTGAAGAAGCATTCGGCCCGCCAGTCTTCGAGTCCGAAGAGGGCGCCGAGGCCGATTTTGTGGACGCCCGCCGCGCCGACGCGGTCGGGGGCGTCGAGGCGGTAAAGGAAGTCGGCTTTCCGTCCCTTCGGGTGGTGCTGATTATAGGTCTCGCGGTGGTACGTCTCCTGATAGACCAGCACGGCGTTGAGCCCGTGGCGGCGGAGTTCGGCGTATTCCTCCGTCTCCAGCGGTTGCACCTCGATGGACAAGGAGGCGAAGTGTGGGCGGAGCAGGTCGAGCGCCGATACGAAGAACGGCAGCGCCACCTTCGTGGATTCCCCCGTCAGCAGGAGCAGGTGATCAAAGCCTAGTTTCTTGAGCGCGCCGGCCTCGACCAGGATTTCGCCCGGGCTCAGCGTGCGGCGGGCGACCTTGTTGCCGGCGGAGAAGCCGCAGTACGTGCAGACATTCTGGCATTCGTTGGAAAGGTATGCGGGCGCGAACAGCTGCATCGTTCGGCCGAACCGGCGGACCGTCCGCTCTTGGCTTAGGCGGGCCATCTCCTCCAGGTGCGGGGCGGCGGCGGGTGAGACCAACGCCTGGAAATCGGCCAGCTCGCAGACCCCTTGCGCCGCGCGGGCGAGGGCGCGGCGGACGTCGGCGTCGGACTTCGCGTGCACGCCCGCCAAGACATCATCCCACGGATGGGCGGCATGGACGGCGGCGAACGACATGAAGAGGGTCGGCGTGCAGCCGAACGGGCTCAGAGCGTGGCGCTGTAGGCCGCGGCGTCGAGGAGCTGGGCGGCTTCGGCGGGATTCTTCAGCTTCACGCGGATCATCCAGGCGCCACCGTAGGGTTCGCGATTCACGAGGTCGGGCGAGTCGTTGAGCCCCGCGTTGGCCTCGACGATTTCGGCGGCGACCGGGCAGTAGAGGTCGGAAGCGGCCTTCACGGATTCGACGGTGCCGAAGACCTCGCCGGCGGCGAAGCTCTTGCCCACCTTGGGGAGGTCGACGAACGTCACGTCACCCAGCGCGGCTTGCGCGTGGTCGGTGATGCCGATCGTGGCGGTACCGTCCGCTTCGAGGCGGATCCATTCGTGTTCCTTGGTGTAGCGGAGATTGGCGGGGACTTGGCTCATGGTGTGATGATATTGAAAGGGGGTTATTTCACGAACGGTTCGACCGAGACGTGGAGCGGGAGGCGCGTGCCGCGAATGTCGACGGTGAGTTCGGTCGAGCTGGCGAAACCGGCGGCGACGAGGGCGGTCCCGATGGGTTTGTTGAGGACGGGCGAAAGCGTGCCGGAGAGCACTTCGCCGACGGCCGTGTCGCCGGCGAAGACGGTGGCGCCTTGGCGGGCGATGCGCCGGTCAGCCAGCGAGAACATGATCACCGAAGACGGCGGGCCGCCCTCGGCTTGGCGGCGGAGGGCTTCGCGACCGACGAATTGGGCCTTCGTGAATTTCACCGTCCAGCCGAGGCCGGCTTGGATGGGCGAGATGCGTTCGGAAATCTCGTGGCCGTAGAGCGGATAACCCGCTTCGAGGCGGAGAGAGTCGCGGGCGCCGAGGCCGGCGGGGATGAGGCCGTGTGGTTTGCCGGCGGCGAGGAGCGCGCGGGCGACTTGCGTGGCCGAGGCGGCGGGCAGGTAGATTTCGAAACCGGCGGAACCCGTGTAGCCTGTGCGGGAGACCACGCAACCGGAAGCGCCGGCGACTTCGCCGACCAGGAAGCCGAAGCGCCGAATGGTGGCGAGCGGCAGGGTCGTCGTCAGCGCCAGGATCTGTTCCGCGAGCGGGCCTTGGATCGCCAACTGGGCCCAGGCGGCGCATTCGTCGAGCACTTCGACCTTGGCGGTCCCGATGAGCGAGCGCATCCAGGCGATGTCCTTTTGGGCGTTGGAGGCGTTGAGGCAGATGAGGAACTCCGTTTCGGAGAAACGGTAGACGATCAGGTCATCGACGCAGCCGCCGTCGGGCTGGCACATCAAGGTGTAGCGGGCCGCGCCGGGCTTCAGCGTCGACAGCTCATTGGTCATGATGCGGTCGAGGAACGCGGCGGCATCGCGGCCGCGGATGCGCGCTTCGCCCATGTGCGAGACATCGAAGAGACCGGCCGTCTTGCGGACCGCCATGTGTTCCTCGATGATGCCGGTGTATTGCACGGGCATCTCCCAGCCGGCAAAGGGTACCAGCCGGGCGCCGAGTTCGGCGTGGAGGTCGTAGAGAGGCGTGCGGGCGAGCGGTTCCGACATAACGCCAAGGTGCTGAGGTTTGCTGGCTCTTCCAACAAAAAAGCCCGGCACGAGGCCGGGCTTCGAGGTAGAAGCACCCTAGGTGCTTACTGGGCGAATTCCTT
>DBCN01000005.1:8874-9094 GCA_002293065.1 Opitutia bacterium UBA957 | reverse complement strand
TCCTGCACGACAAGCGGAACGAACAGTTCACGCGGCACCTCATCCGCTCGCTGCTCGCCTACAGCACCGGGCGGCTGATGGAACCCGCCGACGAGTTCGCCATCGACCGCATCCAAGCGAAGGTCGAAAAGCAGGGTCTCGGCCTGCGCAGCCTCGTCGTCGAGTGCCTGACCAGCGACGTCTTCCGCTCGCGCTGAGCAGGGGGCGCGCACCGGGGGGC
>DBCN01000005.1:6216-8782 GCA_002293065.1 Opitutia bacterium UBA957 | reverse complement strand
GCAACGCCCTGATTTTCTTGGAGTAGGCCCGAACCGGCTCTCGCCCCAAACCGACGAAACCAGCTCGGCTGGCTAATTGAGGGGGAAAGATTGGCTCATTTTCAGCCGACCAAAGGAACAAGGGGTTGGTCTTTCCGGTCTTTACGCATACATCTGCTAATAGAAACGGCACCCCGCCCATGCTTCGACCGACCCTTGCCCTGCTCCCCCTTCTCACCACGGCGGCTTTCGCCGCGGACCCCGTGGAGTTCAACCGCGACATCCGCCCGGTGCTCGCCGACGCCTGCTTCCATTGCCACGGCCCCGACCCCGGCACGCGCAAAGCCGGCCTGCGTCTCGACACCGAGGCCGGCTTCTTCGCCGCGCGCAAGGACAAGGACGGCAAGGAAGAACCCCCGACCATCATCAAGGGCCAGCCCGACAAGAGCACGCTCTTCCAGCGCATCATCTCCAAGGACGAAGACGAGGTCATGCCTCCGCCCGAGACGCACAAGGCACTGAAGCCCGCGCAAGTGGCGAAGATCAAAGCGTGGATTGAACAAGGCGCCCCTTGGCAGCCGCACTGGTCCCTCCTCCCGCCCGTCGCAACCACGCCGCCCGCCGACCAGACGGGCTGGGCCAAGAACCCCATCGACACCTTCGTCCTCGCCAAGCTCAAGGCCGCCGGGCTCACCCCCGCCGCCGAGGCCGACGCCCGCACGCTCATCCGCCGCCTCGCCCTCGATGTCACCGGCCTGCCGCCTTCGCCTGAACTCCTCGCCAAGTACCTGCCCAAGGACGCCACCCACCTGCAAGATGCGCAGGTCCGCGCCTTGGTGGACGAACTGATGGCGACGCCCGCTTACGGCGAGCACCGCGCCCGCTATTGGCTCGACGCGGCCCGCTACGCCGACTCCCACGGCCTGCACTTCGACAACCCCCGCGAGATGTGGCCCTACCGCGATTGGGTCGTCAAATCCTTCAACGCGAACCAGCCGTTCGACACGTTCACGGTCGAGCAGCTGGCCGGCGACCTCCTGCCCAATCCGACGGAGTCGCAGTTGATCGCCACCGGTCTGCAGCGGTGCAACGCCACGACCAATGAAGGCGGCACCATCGTCGAGGAGAACCTCGCCAACTATGCCGCCGACCGCGTGCAGACGATCGGCTGGGTCTACCTGGGCCTGACCACCAACTGCGCGCAGTGCCATGACCACAAGTTCGACCCATTCACGGCGAAGGACTTCTACGCGCTGTCCGCCTTCTTCCGCAACACGACCCAGCCCGGCCTCGACGGCAACGTGAAGGATGGTCGCGGTCCGGTGATCTACCTCCCGGCCGACGCCGACCGTCCGCGATGGAACGCGCTCCCGGCCGAGATCGAAGCCGCCAAGAAACAAGCGGGCGACCTCCGCAACGCGGCCAGCAAGGACTTCGATGGTTGGTTCGCCAAACTCAAACCCGCGGACCTCGACAAGGACATCCCGACCCAAGGGCTGCTCGGTCGTTTCGCGCTCAACGAAGGGACCGGCATCCCAGCGCAGACCAAGGCCCACGGCACCGCCCCGACGTGGCTCAAGGAAGGCCGCAACGGCAGCGCCGTCGCCCTCAAGAAAGGTTCCAACCTCAATCTCGGTGAGGTCGGCAACTTCGACACGAAGAAGCCGTTCTCCGTCGGCGGCTGGTTCCGCCCTTCCGCCGTGATGGGCGCGCAAGCCCTCGTCGCCCGGATGGACGATCCGAAGGCCGCGCAAGGCTGGTCGCTCTTCCTCGCCAACGCCAACTACGGCTTTTACCTGATCAGCCAGTGGCCCAATGACGCCATCAAGGTCACGACCGCCAAGGCGTTCGCCAAGAAGGACACCTGGCAGCACGTCCTCGTCACCTACGATGGCAGCGGCAAGGCCGAAGGCATCAGACTCTATGTCGATGGCGTGATGGCGCCGCTGAAGCTCGAGATCAACACCCTGACGACTTCCAGCCAGGCCAAGACACCGACCCGCCTCGGCCAACGCAGCGCCAGCGAATTCTTCACCGGGGCCGCCCAAGAGCTCCGGTTCTATGACCGCACGATCACGGGCTCCGAAGCCAACGTGCTCGCCAAGCTCGACGACCTGCGGGCGCTGCTTGCCGGCAAGCCTACCCCGAAGACCAAGGAGAAGCTCCTGGAGTACTACGTCGGGGTCAGCCGCACGGACGTCCAGGTCGCCGCCGCCCGCCAACAGCAGCTCGAGGCGGAACTCAAGGCCATCAAGGACCGCAGCCCGCTCACGCACATCCAAGAAGAGCGCAAGGACATGATGCCGACGGCGCACATCCTCCTCCGCGGCGAGTACGACAAGAAGGGCGAACAGGTCGCCGCCGAAGTTCCCGCCGCCTTGGGCAAACTCCCCGCCGACGCGCCCAAGAACCGCCTCGGCCTCGCGCGCTGGCTGGTCAGCGAACAGAACACCCTCACCGCCCGCGTGACCGTCAATCGCATGTGGCAAGAACTCTTTGGGCAAGGACTCGTCAAGACTTCCGAAGACTTCGGCATCATGGGCGCGCTGCCCACCCACCCGGAGCTCCTCGATTGGCTGGCCGTCGA
>DBCN01000005.1:0-6040 GCA_002293065.1 Opitutia bacterium UBA957 | reverse complement strand
CTCGCCGCCAGCGGGACGCTGTCGCCGCGCATGGGCGGACCGGGCACCAAGCCCTACCAGCCGGAGAACATCTGGGAAGTCGTCGGCGTCGGCATCCAGGTCTACCGCCCCGACAAAGGCGAGAACCTCTACCGCCGCTCGCTCTACAACTACTGGCGCCGCATGGCGCCGCCCGCCAGCCTCGAACTCTTCAACGCCCCCGCGCGCGAGGTCAGCTGCGTTCGCCGCGACCGCACCAACACTCCCTTGCAGGCCTTGGTGGTCTTGAACGACCCCCAGTACATCGAGGCGTCGCGGCAACTCGCCCAGCGGACGCTGACGGCCAGCAAGGAAGACGACCGTCGCTTCCAGTTCGCCGCCGAACGCCTGCTCGCCCGGCCGCTCAAGGACGCCGAACTCACCATCGTCCGGGGCAGCTTGGCCAACCTGCGCAAGCATTACACCGCCCAACCCGCCGACGCCGAAGCGCTCCTGAAGGTCGGCGACTCGCCCGCCGACCCCGCCCTGCCCAAGCCCGAGCTCGCCGCTTGGACCATGCTCTGCAGCCAACTCCTCAACTTGGACGAAGTCCTCAACAAATAATCCCCATGTCGATCCTTCACGAATGGAATAGCCTCCAAACCCGCCGCCGCTTCCTCGGCCTAGGCGCCAACGCCCTCGGCGCCGCGGCCTTGACCAGCCTGCTGGGACGCTCCCTCGCCCACGCCGCCCCCGGCGCGATCAGCACGCAGCACCTCCCAAAGGCCAAGCGCGTCATCTACCTGCACATGGTCGGCGGACCATCCCAAATGGACCTTTTCGACTACAAGCCGGAGATGCAGGCGATGTTCGACAAGGACCTTCCCGCCAGCATCCGCAACGGCCAACGCCTGACGACGATGACGAGCGGCCAGACGCGCTTCCCGATCGCCCCGTCGAAGTATAAGTTCAGCCAAGCGGGGAAGTGCGGGCTCTGGATGAACACCGAGCTGTTGCCCAACCTCGCCAAGAACGCCGACGACATCTGCTGGATGCGCTCGCTCAACACCGAGGCCATCAACCACGAACCCGCCATCTGCGCGATGCAGACCGGCAACCAGATCACGGGCCGTCCCTGCCTGGGCGCCTGGGCTTCCTATGGCTTGGGTTCCACCAACGACAACCTGCCCTCCTTCGTCGTGCTCATCGCGACGCCGACGAACCGCGACCAAGAGCAGGCCATCTCCAGCCGTCTCTGGTCCAGCGGCTACCTGCCGGGCGAACACGCGGGCGTCTCCTTCCGCAGCAAGGGCGACCCCATCCTCTTCATCAACAACCCCCCGGGCGTCCCCAACGACCTGCGCAAGCAGACCATCGACGGCATCAACCAGCTCAACCGGCTCAACTACGAAGCCGTGGGCGACCCCGAAACACACACGCGCATCAAGCAATACGAGATGGCCTTCCGCATGCAGGCAAGCGTCCCGGAACTCGCCGACCTCAGCAAGGAACCCGAGCACATCTTCAAGCTCTACGGCGAAGAAGCCCGCAAGCGCGGCAGCTTCGCCAACAGCGTGCTCATGGCACGCCGTCTCGTCGAACGCGGCGTGCGCTTCGTCCAAATCTACCACAACAACTGGGACCACCATTCGAACGTCAACGGCCGCATGCCCAGCCAGTGCAAAGACGTCGACCAACCCTGTCACGCGCTCATCGAGGACCTCAAGCAACGCGGGATGTTCGACGACACCCTCATCATCTGGGGCGGAGAATTCGGCCGCACCATCTACAGCCAAGGCGGCCTCACGAAGGACAACTACGGCCGCGATCACCACCCGCGTTGCTTCTCGATGTGGATGGCCGGCGGTGGCGCCCGCGGGGGCCAAATCTACGGCGAGACCGATGAATTCAGCTACAACATCGTCAAGGACCCGCTGCCGATCCGGGACTTCCATGCGACGGTGCTCCACCTGCTGGGCTACGACCACGAACGCTTCACCTACAAGTATCAAGGCCTCGACCAAAAGTTGGTGGGCGTCTTGCCGACCAAAATCGTCAAGGCACTGATCGCCTGACCGAGGTAGGGACAGCACCAGGCGCTGTCCTAAGGTGCCAAAGTGGCGGGTGGGTATCGATGATTGAGCATGGAGTAGCGGGGGATGCTGACCTTGGATAGGATTGAACGACCTCGCTAAACGAAGCTGACCGAGGCAGTTAGCCCTACCTCCCGAGACCCGAAAAGTTTCCACCTCTACCCCTCCTGCCCCATCCGATGAAAGCACTCCTTTATCTCGCCTGCTGCTCCTTAGCCTTCGGGGGCGACATCATCGTCCGCGACGCCCAGGAACTCGCCGCCGCGCTGCGCTCCCTGCCCCGCACCGAGGGCACCCGCCTCAGGATCGCTCCGGGCGTCTACCCTGGCGGACATCATGTGACCGGAGTGGAAGGGCTGACGATCGAAGCCCTGGACCCAAAGAATCCGCCACACTTCCAAGGGGGCACGAATGGCTGGCAGTTCTCCCAATGCCGCAACCTGACCGTCCGGGGCCTGCGCCTCAGCGGCCAGACCGGCAACGGACTCAACCTCGACGACGGCGGACAGTACGACAAACCTGTCACGGGCGTGACCATCGAGGACCTAGAGATCAGCGACGTCGGGCCCAAGGGAAACCACGACGGCATCAAGTGCTCGGGCCTGACGCAGCTGACGATCCGCCGGTGTGCGATCAGCGGTTGGGGCGGCCAAGGCATCGACTTCGTCGGCTGCCACAAGTCGCAGATAACCGAGTGCCGCTTCATCGGCAAACCGGGCTTCACCGCTACGGCCGCCATCCAGCTCAAAGGCGGCTCCAGCGACATCCTCATCACGAAATGCCATTTCCTCCAGGCAGGCGAACGTCCGCTCAATCTCGGCGGCTCAACGGGGTTAGCCTACTTCCGTCCACCGGGCGCCAAGTACGAAGCCGCCCGCCTGAAGGTCACCCATAACACGATCGAAGGCAGCCCCTGCGCCGCTGCGTTCGTGGGCGTGGATGGGGCCGAATTCAGCCATAACACGATCCTCTTCCCGACCCAGTGGATCTTCCGCATCCTGCAAGAGACCCGCGAGCCAGGATTCGCGCCGTGCCGCAACGTACGTATCACCGACAATCGCATCGTCTTCCGCCGCGGCGAGCTGAAGTCCGACCTGAACGTCGGGACCGGCACGGAGCCCCTGACCTTCGTCTTCGAACGCAACCGCTGGTTCGCCGAGGACAGGCCCAAGGCCTCCCGACCTTCCCTGCCCACGCCCGAAAAAGACGGCCAATACGGCCAGGACCCGCGCTAGGTCGCCAGAGACAGGGACAGCACCACGTGCCGTCCTAAGGTGCAAAGGTGCAAATCGGCCTTCGGCCTGTGCAAAGGTGCAAAAGTAGAACCAGGACAGGACTAGGCTAACCCCCTGTCTCTTTTCATTTCTCAGTATTCCTACCCCTATCCCTACACCAACCCCTACTTGCTTACACCTTTGCACTTTTGCACCTTTGCACTGTATCTTCACCACCCTACCCCATGCGACTCGCCCTTCTCGCCTGCCTACTCTCCCTGCCCCTCTCCGCGGCCGACGATACCAGCTGGCTGCAGACAAAAGGCACCCTGCTCTTCCACGACGGCTTCGAGCGCGAGGAGACGGGCAACGGGCTGAAGGCCATCGGCAACGGCTGGGAGAGCGCCACCGCCGACCGCGTGCCGCAACTCAAGCAGGCCGACCTCGACGGCGGTATCCTGAAGGTCACCAGCGCCACCAAGGAGGCCGGGCATGCCGCCCACATCCACCACGACGCGGGCTTCGCGGACGGCGGGGTCATCGTTCGTTTCAAGTTCCCCGGACTAAACAAAAGCGAAGGCCTGCAGCTGGGCTTCGTCGACCGCGAGGTGAAGGACATCCACGCCGGCCACCTCTGCTACGCGATCCTATCCCAGTCCACCCTCACCCTCAAGGACAGCAAAACGGGGGAAATGAACCTCGCCATCCGCAAGCAGCGGGCGGAGGCCACCGCCAACAAGGCCAAGCCCTCACCCGCGCTGGAAGCCCTGCTGAAGGGCAAGCAAGCGGCCGTCCCCTTCAAAGCTGACACGGCATGGCACGAACTGACGCTCGTCACCGAAGGCGATGAGCTGCGCTGTTCATTGGATGGCCAAGTGATCGCGCGGCATCGCTCCGCGGGCTTCGCCCACCCGACAAAACGTTGGTTCAGTTTCCTCATCGGCGCGACCGTCTGGGTCGACGACGTGAAAATCTATAAAGTTAAATAAACGATGTACCGCACCCTCCTCGCCTGGATCCTGCTGCTCGTCGCCCTTCCCGTGGGCGCCAAGGAAGCGGAGGTCATCGTGTACGGCGCGACCCCCGGCGGGTTCTGCGCGGCCATCGCGGCGGCCCGGGAGGGAGCGCGGGTCATCCTGCTCGAGCCGACGAGCCACGTCGGCGGACTGAGCACGGGCGGGCTGAGCCATTGCGACTCCAACCAGATGCGCCGCGAGGCGCTCACCGGGTTGTTCGAGGAATGGCATCGCCGCATCGCGAAGGACTATGCCGAGCGCGGCGAGCCCGTGCCCTATGACCCGAAGGACAAGACCCCCGGCATCCGCTGGGTTTTCGAGCCACACGTGGCGCTGCGCGTCACCCAAGCCATGCTGAAGGAAGCGGGCGTCACGGTCATCACCGACTGCCGGCTGACCACCGTGGAAATGGCCGGAGCGCGGATCACCGGCCTCCGCACCTCCCAAGGCCCCTTTACCGCCAAGACCTACATCGACGGAACCTACGAGGGCGACCTGATGGCTGGCGCCGGCGTCTCTTGGGTCATCGGCCGGGAAGGCCGCGCGGAGTACGGCGAAGCCCTGGCCGGGAAACGCTACCCCAAACCGACGATGGCCATCGACGGCTTCGACGCCTCCGGCCGACCGCTCCCGCTGATCACCGGCGTCGACGCCGGCGCCGAAGAGGCGGGCGACCGCAACGTGATGACGTTCAGCTTCCGCCTCTGCCTCACCCGCGACCCCGCAAACCTCGTACCCATTCCCGAGCCGACGAAGTACGATCCAGCGAAATTTGAACTCGCGCGGCGTGCGCTCAAAGCCGGTGTGCGCGGTATCGGGTTCGACCTCTACCCGCTGCCCGGGAAAAAGCTCGATGGCAACAACTCCATCTACGGACAGGTCTCCCTCGGCCTGGTCGGTGGCAGCAACACTTGGCATGCGGCCGACGCCGCGGAACGCGCCCGCCTCTGGGAGGCACATAAGCAATACACCCTCGAGTTCCTGCACTTCCTGCGGACCGACCCGGCCGTCCCGGCGAAGACTCGCGCCGACTACGCTTCCCTCGGTTTCTGCAAGGACGAGTTCGTCGCGTCGGGGCACTTCCCGCCCGCCCTCTACGTCCGTGAATCCCGCCGACTGAAGGGACTCTACGTCCTGAGCCAAAAGGACATCATCGATGCGCCCAGCAAGGATGACCCCATCGCCATCTCCTCCTTCCCGATAGACTCCCATGATTGCCAACGCGTTGCGATCAAAGGCGGTGGCGTCGTCAACGAAGGCACCATCTTGCCGGTGCGCGTCCCGGGTACCGGCGTCGGCTACGCCTACCAGGTCCCCTATCGCGCCATCCTGCCGCGGCCCGAGCAGTGCGGCAATCTCCTCGTCCCCGTCGCCCTCGGCAGCACCCACGTCGCGATGTCCTCGCTGCGCATCGAGGGAGCATGGATGGCGATTGGCCAAGGGGCGGGCGTGGCCGCGGCCCTCTCCGCCAAGCGCGGAGTAAGCGTCCAAGACCTACCCTACTCCGAACTTCGCACCCGGTTGCTCGCCCAAGGTCAGACCGTCGAACTCCCCGCCCCACCGGCCCTCAAGACGGACGCGAAAGCCAGCAAAGCCACCCCCCTTAAAGCCGCGCAAGGATTGCTGCTCGACGACCAAGTCGCCGAGCTCGAAGGGGCTTGGACGCGCTCCACGAATTTCAAACCCTACGTCGGCACGGGCTACGTCCACGACGAGCAACGTTCGGATGGCAAGTCCCGGGCGACCTTCCGCTTCAAGG
>DBCN01000057.1:1179-2767 GCA_002293065.1 Opitutia bacterium UBA957 | reverse complement strand
CGGACGTTGCGCGGCGAACGGACGCGACGCAGTCGCGCCCCTACCCGAGGGCGAAGCCCGCGAAATAGGACAGCACGTGGTGCTGTCCCTACCCGATGCAGCTAGGTTGGCACGCAGTGCCAACCCTACCTCGAGACAGGACAACCCTACCAGAGGCGGAGTGAAAAGGGGGACCGGGATGTTGGCCGACGAACGGACGCGACGCAGTCGCGCCCCTACCCGCGGGCGAAGCCCGCGAAATAGGACAGCACGTGGTGCTGTCCCTACCCGATGCAGAGCACAACCGAGACCCGCAACCCTCAACCCGATACCCTAATTTCATAGATGCAGCTAGGTTGGCACGCAGTGCCAACCCTACCTCGATACAATTAGGACCGCACGTGGTGCGGTCCCTACCTGCTTCAGACTCCGAAGATTTCCTTCAGGCGTTTGCGGCGGTAACGGAAGATGCCTTCGACTTTACCTTTCACGAACGGATAGGCGACTTCGCCGAGCGGCCAGAGCGGCAACTTATAAAGGACTTCATCATCCATGCGCGTCTTGCCGCCTTCATCCGCAAAGGTGTGCGTGTGATGCCAAATGGAATACGGGCCCTTCAACTGTTCGTCGACGAAGCCATAGGGCGGATCCCAATGCGCGATGCGCGTGCGCCAACCAAACGGGATGCCGTTGAGCTTCAGCTTGTAGTCGATGAGCGTACCCTGCCCCATCGCGATGGGCAGAGGGGTCTGGATATGGAAATCGAGCTCCGGAGGCGTCAGCGCCTGGAGGTTTTCCGCCTTGGAGAAGAATTCAAAGACCTGCTCAAGCGGAAGCGGGAGCAGCGTGCTCTCGAAATGGCGATGCACCCCGCGCGGGAGGGACAAAGGCCGGGATAGATGATCACGACGGTGGGCGCGGATGACTTCGCTGTAATCGGACACGGCAGGGAGCGGGAAGGACGCTAGGCTGGGCGGAGGCCGTGGGGCTGTCAAGGGGGGCGACGAGGGAAAGGGCTTGCCGACAGGGCGGGTCGGGTTTCGAGTAACGGCCTTACTTACGGCCCATGTCCAACTCCCGCACCCGCCGCCGCACCAAAGGCGCCTTCGGCAACAACAAGCCCCGCTCCATCGAGCGCGACTTCACGCCCAAGCAGGCGCCCGCCCCGGCTGGCCCGTATGTGCCGACGTTCGCCGACAAGCTGGCGCAGTTCTCCCAGCCGATTCTTGAGCAGGCCGGCAACAACCGCACCGCCGCCAAGGGCGCGATGAACGTCGCCATCCTCATCTGGAACGCGGCCATCGAAGGCGAAGCCAAGATCGAAGAAGCCAAGAAGAAGCTCGTCGCTCTCCCCGGCGCCGACAAGGAGCAGGTCGACGAACTCGTCACCACGATGTTGGCCCGCAAGAAGGAGCTCTTCCCCGACGAGTCTCACCTCGTGACCAACTTCGCCCTGAAGTTCAACCACCGGACCGGTACGACCTTCCGCGTCTCCGCCGTCAACGTCAGCCCCGAGGGCGTGACGAAGGGTAAGATCAAGGACATCATCCAGCCGAGCCTGTAAGGCTGGTTTCCCGTTGCAGGGGCGGGCCGAATCCTGCGAAAGTGG
>DBCN01000057.1:0-1032 GCA_002293065.1 Opitutia bacterium UBA957 | reverse complement strand
GAGATCGACCTGCAGGGCAAGCTCCTGCTGCCGGGGCTCATCGACGACCAAGTGCACTTCCGCGAGCCCGGCCTGACCCATAAGGCCACCATCGCCAGCGAGGCCCGCGCGGCCGTCGCGGGCGGCGTGACCTCGTTCATGGAGATGCCGAACACGAACCCACCGGCGACGAACTTCGAGGCCCTGGAGGCCAAGTTCGCGCGCGCGGCGGAGACCTCGATCGCCAACTACTCCTTCTTCTTCGGTGGCTCCAACACCAACCTCGAACTCGTCAAAGCCGTCGACCCCAAGCGCGTCTGTGGGGTCAAGGTCTTCATGGGCTCATCGACCGGCGACATGCTCGTCGACCAGGAAGCCACGCTCGAAGGCATCTTCCGGTACGCCCCCACCCTCATCGCCACGCATTGCGAGGACACCCCGATGATCAAGGCAGCGGAAGCGGCCGCCAAGGCCAAGTGGGGCGAGGACGTCCCGGCCGGCGAGCACCCGCACATCCGCAACGCCGATGCCTGCTATGCCTCGTCGTCGATGGCCGCGGCGCTCGCCAAGCGTCACGACGCCCGCCTGCATATCCTGCACATCACGACCGCCAAGGAACTCTCGCTCTTCGCAGCCGGGCCGTTGAAGGGCAAGCGCCTCACCGCGGAAGCCTGCGTGCACCACCTCTGGTTCGCCGAAGAAGACTACGCGCGGCTCGGTCATCAGATCAAATGCAACCCCGCGGTGAAATCAGCCGCGGACCGCGCCGCCGTGCGCGCCGCCGTGGCCGCGGGCGTCATCGACATCATTGCCACGGACCACGCCCCGCATACGCGCGAGGAGAAGGCCCAGACCTATTTCAAAGCCCCGTCGGGCCTGCCGCTCGTGCAGCACTCGCTCCTCATGCTCCTGGACCTCTGGAAGCAAGGCGTCCTGCCGCTCGAGACGATCGTCGAGCGTGCTAGTCATGCGCCGGCCGTGCTCTTCGGCGTCGTCGGCCGCGGCTTCATCCGCGAAGGCTATGCGGCTGACCTCGTGGTCGTCGACCCCGCC
>DBCN01000072.1 GCA_002293065.1 Opitutia bacterium UBA957 | reverse complement strand
GCGCGACTGCGTCGCGTCCGTTCTCCGATCGACGTCCGTCCCCCTGCCATCCCTCTGTACTCCGTAATCTGTACTCCGTAATCTCATTTCACGTTTGCACCTTTGCACAGGCCGAAGGCCGATTTGCACCTTTGCACCCTTTAGCCGCTTCCCGGTCCCCGGTCCCCCCTTTCACTCTGCATCGGGTNNGGTAGGGGCGCGACTGCGTCGCGTCCGTTCGCCGCGCAACGTCCGTCCCCCTGCCATCCCTCTGTACTCCGTAATCTGTACTCCGTAATCTGGTTTCACCTTTGCACCTTCGCTGCGTCCCCTCGTGGCCTGCGGCCACGCTTCGCTGCGTTACTTCTTCTTCCCGGTGTTGCCGTTGCGGCGACCGTTCTTGCCGATACCGAACGGGCTCATCTTACCTTGCTGGACCTTCTGGAAGAGGTTGTTGGAATTCGTCACGCCCAGGCAGTAGAGCGCCGCGGCCACGTCTTCTTTGCGGCCATCCTTGGTCATGCCGGTATTGGCGAGCCATTCGGCCAGGGCATCGTGGAAATTCGACGGGGTGAGCTCGAGCTCCTCGCTGGTATGCCGAAGCCAAAGCTCGGCCCGCAGCGACATCGTGCAATTGCATTTTTTCCCGTAAATCCCGTGGATCTTCTCGAGGGTTTCCTTGATTAACTCAGAATTCTTCAGGTTTTCGGACATTTTCAGGACGGTCGAGAAAGGGCGCGGGGGGTCGGAATGCCTACTTTTAGTAACAGACAGTCGGATGTGAACACTAATTTTAACGACTGTCAGTAAAATTATAAAATTATAAAGCAAGGCCCAGATGATAGCCTACGTCCGACCCGGCCGGAGGGGCCTGGGAGGGGATGAAATCCACGGTGGTGGTCGCGACAGGACTCGAACCTGTGACATCTACAATGTGAATGTAGCGCTCTAACCAACTGAGCTACGCAACCGTGCCAACCGTAGGTCTTCCTAGATGGGGAAGGGGAAGAGGGCGGGCAAGCCTGATTTGGCCGTGGGGCTTGCGTAGGGGCGGGGTGGTCCTAAATTGACTGGAATGGAAGTTTCCGCCCCACCCGCCGCCCCTCGCGTCGCTGACGAGCGCCTGATCCAGCTGACCCCGTCGGCGGGGACCAAGGTTCAGGCGTTGGCGACCCGTGAGGCCGAGGGCCGGTACCTCCGCGTGGCCATCTCCGGGGGCGGCTGCAATGGGCTGTCCTACAAACTCCGTTTCGTGGGCGCCTTCAAGGCCGGCGATATCCTCGTCCGTTCCCAAACGGTCGAAGTCCTCGTCGACCCCAAGTCCGCCCTCTACCTCCGTGGCACCGTCCTGGATTACTCCGACAAGATGATCGGCGGCGGCTTCAAGTTCTCGAACCCCAACGCCAAGGCCAGCTGTTCCTGCGGCGAGAGTTTTTCGCTTTAGCGCGAAGGCGCAGCCTTCGCGAGGGGGCACGTTGACACGATGGCACGTGGGCAAGGTGGGGGTGTCTGTCTCGAGGCAGGGTCAGCACTGCGTGCTGACCTAGTCTGTCGTTGGGTAATTCGGCCGCCGCATGGTGGCCGGAGGTAGGGGCATGGCTACGCCGTGCCCTCGGGCGCGACGTAGTCTCGCCCCTACCATTGCGTTCACCATGCGGCGAACGCGGTCTCCCTTTGATTTCGGTCTTTAGTCCGCCGGAATCTCGTCCTTCGCGCCGGCTTCGTAACGTTCGCACCAGGCCTTGGACCACGCGGCGAAGTCGCCCGCGGCGATGTGCGCGTGGGCCTGGGCCATGAGGTCCTGCAGGAAGTGGATGTTGTGCAGCGCGAGCAAGGTGCCGCCGAGCTGTTCGCCGGCGTGGTGCAGGTGACGCAGGTAGGCGCGCGAGAAGTGACGGCAGGTGTAGTTGTCCATGCCTTCCACGAGCGGGCGATGGTCTTCCTTGTAGCGGAGGTGCTTCACGCTGATCGGACCGTCGGGCGTGAACGCGCCGCCGTGGCGGCCGATGCGCGTGGGCATCGTGCAGTCGAACATGTCCGCGCCGAGCGCGACCATGCGGAGGAGCTGGGGCGGGGTGCCGACGCCCATGACGTAGCGGGGCTTGTCCTTGGGCAGGAGCGGGGCGACGAGTCCGACCTGGTGGAGCATGTGCTCTTCCGGCTCGCCGACGCTGACGCCGCCGATGGCGTGGCCGGGGAAATCGAGGCCGCCGAGTTCTTCGGCGCAACGGATGCGGAGGTCGTCGTAGACCGAGCCCTGGTTGATGCAGAAGAGGTGCCGTCCGGAGGCCAGGAACCCGCTGTCCTTGGCCAGCTGGAGCATCTCCTTCGCCCAGCGGATGGAGCGGGTCACGGCGACCTCGCACGCGGCGCGGTCGCAAGGGTAGGGCGGGCACTCGTCGAGCACCATCGCGATGTCCGAGCCCAGCGCGTCCTGGATGTCGAAGCAGTCCTTCACGTCGAGGAACAGCTTGTTGCCGTCGAGGTGGGAGCTGAAATGGATGCCCTCGTCGGTGATCGTGCGGAGCTTCGCGAGCGAGAAGACCTGGAAGCCGCCGCTGTCGGTCAGGATCGGCTTGTCCCAGTGCATGAACTTGTGGAGGCCGCCGGCGGCGCGGACGATCTCGCGGCCCGGACGCAGGTTCAGATGGTAGGTGTTGCTGAGCAGGATCTGGGCGCCCGTCTCGGCGACCTGCTGGGGCGAGAGGCCTTTGACCGTGGCCTGGGTGCCCACCGGCATGAAGACCGGCGTGCGGACCTCCCCGTGGGGGGTCTTCAGGACGCCGAGGCGCGCGGCCGTCGTCGTATCGGTCTTAAGCAGGGTGAACACGGAGGAAAACTAGGGGGCAGGCTGGCACGCTGGCAAGGGGACAAGAAGAGGACAGATGGCAGATGGCTGAATCGATGACAGAGGACTGAGGCTCAATGGCCGGGGGGCGGATGGGTTAAGGAGATAGGCGTTTTCTACGCCCGCTTCCCTGTCAGCCCAGACTTCCTCTCTGTCATCCGCCAACTGTCATCGACTCAGCCATCTGTCATCCGTCATCGACTCAGTCATCTATTCGCTATGCCTCACCGCGCATTCCCATCAAACGTCAGCCTCATCCCCTTCGGGGCGTCGGGGCGGACCTGGCCGTTCTCGTAGACGCAGACGCCGTTGACGTAGGTGCGTTCGATGCTGCTGCCGAAGGTGTGGCCTTCGAAGGGCGACCAGCCGCACTGGTAGAGCAGGCCGGACTTCGTCACGGGCTGGGGCTTGGCGGGGTCGACGACCACGAGGTCGGCCCAATAGCCTTCGCGGATGAACCCGCGCTTCTCGACGCCGAAGAGGATCGCCGGCGCATGGCAGGCGCGCTGGATGGCGGTCTCGAGCGTGAACGCTCCCTGGCGGGCGAGTTCGACGAGGATGAGCAGCGAATGCTGGATCAGCGGCAGGCCGGACGGAGCCTTGAAGTAGGTCTGCGCTTTCTCGTCCCAAGTGTGCGGGGCGTGGTCGGTCGCGATGACGTCGATGACGCCCGAGGCCACGGCGGCGCGGACCGCATCACGGTCGGCGGCGGTCTTGATGGCGGGGTTGCACTTGATCTGGTGGCCGAGGCGGGCGTAGTCGGCGTCGGAGAACCAGAGGTGGTGCACGCAGGCTTCGGCGGTCAGGCGCTTGCCTTTGAGCGGCGAGGCGCTGAAGAGCGAGAGCTCCTTGGCGGTGGTGATGTGCAGGATGTGGAGGCGCGCGTCATGACGTCGGGCGAGTTCGGCCGCCATCGAGGAGGAGGCGTAGCAGGCCTCGACATCGCGGAGGCGCGGGTGTTCGGCGGCGGGGACGTCTTCGCCCCACTTGGCCTTGGCGGCGGCCTCGGCGGCCTTGATGCGAGGGGTGTCCTCGCAGTGCGTCAGGATGATGGCGGGGGAGTGACGAAAGATTCCTTCGAGGGTGGCGACCTGGTCGACGAGCATGTCGCCGGTGGAGGAGCCCATGAAGACCTTCACGCCGCAGACCTTGCGCGGGTCGATGCCCTTGATGGCTTCGACGTTGGAGTTGGTGGCGCCGAAGAAGAAGGAGTAGTTGGCGACCGAGGTGGCCGCGCCGATGGCGTATTTCTTTTCCAGCTCCTCGTGCGTGACCGCCGGAGGGTTCGTGTTCGGCATCTCCATGAACGAAGTCACGCCGCCGGCGACGGCCGCACGGGCTTCGCTGGCGATGCAGGCCTTGTGGGTCAGGCCGGGTTCGCGGAAGTGCACTTGGTCGTCGATCAGGCCCGGGACGAGGAATTTGCCGGTCAGGTCGTATTCCTGGTCGGCCCGGGTCCCGGCGGGGATGGCGCCGATCCGCTCGATGCGACCTTCCCGGATGAGGACGTCGGCGTGGAAGCGACGACCCTCGTTGATGATTTCGGCGTTGCGGAGGACGACGGTGGACATGGGCAGCCTCATTCAGCCTTAAACCCCGTCCACCGCAAACGGGAAAGAGCGGCTCAGGCCGTGACCTTCACCATGTCCGAAAGGTCGGCTTTCTTGACGCCTTCCGGATTGATATTGACCGCCGAGACGCGGAACTGGGCGCCCTGCTTGTGGCTGAACTTGAGGATGAAATTGGTCACGACGAGCTTCTCTTCGGGGTAGAGCTCGGCTTTGCGGGCCACCATGGTGGTGACGAGTTCTTCGACCTGTTCGGCCGTGGCACCGGGGAGGCTGGCCAGGCGGGTCTTGGCTTCCTCGATTTTGGCGTCGCCTTCGATGGCGGCGTTCCAGATGAGGATGGCGACGTTCATCGCGCCCTTGGCGGCGGTGTGGTTGCCGCCGGCCTGCTCAAGGATGGGCTGCGAGAAGGTGATGAGCTTGTCGGCGAAGGAGGGCTCCCGCGGGGTGGTGTCGACCGGGGTGGGCTCGGGACGGCTGAAGTCGCGCTTGATGTCGCGGGGCTTGTTGTTGCCGAAGGCGCCGGTGGTCCGGCGACGAGAATGGGGGGAGGCCATTGGAGATGGGTATCACCCAAGGGAAACCCGACCCGCCCCTTCGGCAAGCCCTTTCCCCGAGGGGTCTATTGACACCCCGCCGAGGGCACGCCAGTTTGCTCCCAACGCCCCCTCCCGTGTCCGATTACAGCGACGTCATCCGCGCCCACCGCCGCGACCATCTCGCGAAACCGAATTCCTTGCCCACGGGGGTCCATCGTTACTTCGAGAGCACGGTCCTGCCTCTGCCGATCGAGAAAGTCTTCGAGTTCTTCTCCAAGGCCGAGAACCTCCAGGCGATCACGCCGCCGGAACTGAGCTTCCGCATCAAGACCCCGCTGCCGATCGCCATGAAGCAGGGCGCGCTCATCGATTACAGCCTCTCGCTCAACGGCATCCCGTTCGGCTGGCGCACGCGTATCACCCACTGGGATCCGCCTTACGCCTTCGCCGACGAACAGCTCAAGGGGCCTTACGCCGTCTGGTTCCATACGCACACGTTCGCCGACGAAGGCGGCAAGACGCGCATGGACGACGAGGTGCTTTATAAGCTGCCGCTCTGGCCGTTCGGAGAGGTCGCCTATCCTTTCGTGAAGAAGAAGGTGGAAGGCATCTTCCGCTACCGTCGCACGAAGATCCGCGAGATCTTGGGTTGCTAGGCGTTGTAGGGCTAGAGCCAGGGCTTGGGTTGGGTTTCGAGTAAAGTTCGAGCCCAGCTAGCCACCCCTACCCCTACCCCTACCCCT
>DBCN01000048.1 GCA_002293065.1 Opitutia bacterium UBA957 | reverse complement strand
GCCCGCGGGGTCCCGCCTCCGTCCTTGCCCCTTGGGGCCTTAAGGTTCAATCTTGGGTCATGTTCGCTTGGTTCCGCAGTCTCTTCGCCCCGAAAGCCTCGGGACCTGACCTGTCCCAAGCCCCCGACGAGTCGGTTCCGACGGAGCGCGTCGCCAGTAGTCGTCCGAAGGATTTCAAACCATGGATCGGGGTCGACCTCGACGGCACGTTGGCCGAAGCCACCGCGTGGCAAGGCATGGAGCACATCGGTCCGCCGGTACCGCTCATGCTCCGACGCGTCAAAGCCTGGATCGAGAAAGGCGTGCGGGTGAAGATCATGACCGCCCGGGCCGGTGACCCCGTCGGCATCGCCGCGACCCAGAAGTGGCTCATCGCCCAAGGCCTACCCGCGCTCGAAGTAACCGACCGCAAAGATTTCGGCATGATCGAGCTCTGGGACGACCGCGCCATCCAAGTCGTCCAGAACACCGGCATGTGCTTTCTCGGGACTTCGTATTTCGCGCGCCCGAAGGCGCCGATCCTCCCCGACGAAGCTGCCGACCGCACCTTCATCCATGTCGGCTCCGACGCCAAACCCATCGCCGCCAAACCTTCCGCATGAAAGCCTCGCTCAAGCTCGAATACTCCCTTCGCGTCCTCGCCCAGTTGGCCCGGCGCAACAAGGGCAATGCCGTGACGCGCATCGAAGAGCTCGCCCGCCTCGAGGATATCCCGGCGAACTACCTCGTCCAGTTGCTGAACGAACTCCGCGAAGGCGGCTTGGTCGACTCGAAGCGCGGCAAGACCGGCGGCTACCGCCTCGCCCGCCCGGCCGAAGACATCAGCTTGAAGCAAGTTCTGGCCGTGGTTGAACCCGACCTCGTCGCCACGAAGATCACCTTGAAGGGCGCCTCGGGACCCCAAGTGGCCACGCTCTGGCGCGAACTATCGAAGCGTTTCGAAAAGTCCCTGGCCGGCTTCAACGTCGCCCAACTCGCGCAGTCCGAAGCCAGCGGCGACTGGGAAATCTAAGACCGGCGCCGCTGCCGCGGACATCCGCCTCAGGGGGACGTTCACAGGGAAGTAAAGAGCCTCCAGGCCATCAATAGGCCGAGCGTCAACCACAGCACTCCGGTCACGCGGTCGACCACCCGGATGGTGGCCGCATCCTTCAGGCGGACCCGGAGACGATCGCCGACGAACGCATAGAAACTCATCACCGAGATCTCGGAGCCCAACGTGCACAGCAGGAAGACGCCCGTCGTGGACCAAGCCAGTTGATCGGCCGGGACGCCGGCCGCCTGGATGATGACGATCATCCACGGGATGGTCTTCGGATTCGAGAAGTTCACCCAAGCCCCGCGCAAGAACAAGCGCAGCGCGTCCCCCTCCACGCCGACGGATGCCGGGAGACTTGAGCGCGGCCGGAGGAGAAGACCGCAGCCGAGATACAGGAAATACGACATCCCCGCGAAGCCGATGAGCTGCAGCGCGTAGGGGACGTGCACCGTCAACCAATGCGTCCCGTAGAGCGCGAGGAACAGGTGCGGCGTTTCACCGATGCCGAGACCCAGCGTATGCCAAAACGTCCGACGCTTGCCGTAGCGCAAGGACGTCTCGATGGTCGACAACGACGCCGGCCCCGGCGAGAGGCTAGCGGTCAGGCAGGAACCGATCAGCAGTCCGATGTTCATCGACCCTTAGCGGAGCGCCTTCCGCCAGCGGGCGAGCTCGCGGGCAACCGCCTTGGGACCGGGCATGCCCGTGTTTTCACGGGCGGCGAAGCCCCGCTGCAGGCTGAAGACCTCGCGCCAGCCCTTGGTGAAGGCGGCATCAGCCGTCAGCGCCGCCGCGTCGGAAAGTTTATCGAGCGGTACGGCGGTCTTCTCGGCAAGCGCGACGAGGCGCCCCACGGCATGGTGCGCGTGGCGGAAAGGCATGCCCTTCCGGACGAGCCAATCGGCGAGGTCCGTCGCCAGGAGGGCCGGATCCGAAGCCGCGGCGAGGCAACGCGCGCGGTTGAAGGTCGTCCCGCGCAACGTGGCGGCGGCGACGTCGAGCGAGAGCAGGATCTGGTCGGCCGCATCGAAGAGCGGCGGCTTGTCGTCCTGCAGGTCGCGATTGTACGTCAGCGGCAAGCCCTTGGTCAACGTGAGCAGGTGCGTCAGCGACGCCTGGAAGCGGGCGGCCTTGCCGCGGAGCAATTCCATCGAATCCGGGTTGCGCTTCTGCGGCATCAGCGACGAACCCGTCGAGAACTCGTCGGGCATGCGCGCGAAGCCGAATTCAGCCGTCGACCACAGGATCAGGTCTTCGGCCAAGCGCGAGAGGTGCACGCCGCAGAGCGCGGCGGCGAAGCAGAACTCCGTGGCGGAATCGCGGTCGGCGACGGCATCCATGGAGTTGGTCGTCACTTGCGGACGGCCCTTCGCGTCGACGAAGCCCAAGAGTTTCGCGGTGAGTTCGCGGCGGATCGGCAGGGTCGTCCCGGCGATGGCGCCGGAACCCAGCGGGCACCAATTGGCCGAAGCGGCGGCGGCGGCGAAACGCGTGCGGTCGCGGCCGAACATCTCGGCGTAGGCCAAGAGGTGATGGGCGGCGGAGACGGGCTGGGCGCGCTGCAGGTGCGTGTAACCCGGCAGGATCACCGTGGCATTGGCGGCGGCGAGTTCGACGAGCGCGCGGAGCAAGCCCACGAGCGATGCATCGACGGCGGCGGCTTGATCCTTGATCCAGAGACGGACGTCGGTGGCCACTTGATCGTTGCGCGAACGCGCCGTGTGCAGTTTGGCGGCGACCGGGACGCGCTTGGTGAGCGCGCTTTCGATGTTCATGTGCACGTCCTCGAGCGCCTCGCTCCAGACGAATTTGCCGGCGGCGATTTCCCGGGCGATGCCGTCGAGGCCCTTGACGATGGCGGCGCATTCGCGGGCCGTCAGGATGCCGACCTTGGACAGCATGGTGGCGTGGGCCTTGGAACCACGGATATCTTGCGCCCAGAGACGGCGATCGAACGAGACCGATTCGCCGAAACGGAGCATCAATTCGGCGGGACCGGCGCTGAACCGGCCGCCCCAAGTCGCTTGTGCCTTCTTACGTGCGGACATGAACTAGGAATGCCCCTGCCGGGGCCTGCAGGCAAGCAAGGATGCTCAGCGCTGGCTGGCGGGCTTCGGCTGCGGGGCCGGGGCGGGTTGCGCCAAGGCCGCGCCACCATCCAAACGGATCACCACTTCGCCCGGCTCAGCCACACCGAGGCGTTCGCGCGCCTGATCGCGGACGAATTCCGGATCGCGGGTGAAGCGGTCGATGTAACGGGCCGTCTGCTCGCGCTGACGCTCGATGGCATTGAAAGTATCTTCCTTCGCCTTCTCGTTCAGACGCATGGAAGCGAGGCGCTCCTCCTCATCTTGATACGTCGAGTAGACCAAACCAAGCACGGTGCAGAACAACAGGAAGCAGGTCCAAAGGATGAGCTTCTCGGTCTGAGGGTTGGCGGTGCGCTCCGGGCTCTCCATAAACGTGGGCGCAGTCAAACCCGTCTGCCCGCGGCGGGCGAGGGGAAAATCTCGCTCAGGGGGCCTTCGCGACCACCGCCGCCAGCGAGCCGCTGAACTCCATGAAGGCCCAGACCAAGACTCCCGTCACCGAGACATAGAGCCAGACGGGGAACACCCATCGGGCAAAGCGCTTGTGCTCCTCGAAGCGTTCGTCCTTGGCGAGCTTGACCGTCCATAGGATGAAAGGCGTCACCAGGATCGCGAGGGCGATGTGCGGGAAGAGGATCAGGTAGTACAGGGCCTTGTCCCAAGTCATCCCGACGCCTTCACGGTAGATGATGTTGGTCTGACCGACGGCGACCCAGAGGTGGACCTTGGAGGCCAAGTAGAGAGCCAGGAAAAGGGCCGAGGTGAGCACCGCCGCCCCCATGGCCTTACCATGGCCGATGCGATCGCCCGCCTTGATGCGCAGGATGCCGATGACGAGAAAGACCGTGGCGAGGGCATTCATCCCGGCGACGGAGCGGGAGAGGATTTCGGTGGTGGAAGCCATACTACATGGGAAAAGACGGTTTTAGGGGCAAAACGCAACCTCCCAGCCTTCAAAGCGGGCTTAATCTTGGCTTAAGCCCCCATCCTGTATCATTATTCCCCTAAACCTCCCGTGCACTCCCTCCGCAACCTCACGCTCTGCCTGCTGCTTGGCAGTGCCGCCAGCTATGGCGCCGAAACCAAGGCAACCGAAACGCGGGCAACCGGGCCAGCCTTGATCAAGGCCGACAATGAACCGCCGGCCCAAAACAAGGTCACCATCACCGTCAAAGGCGACAAGCGCATCATCGAGTCCAACGGCATCCCCGACCACAAGGTCTCCAAGTTCCCGAACCGCGGCAACCCCAACCCCATCTCGGAGCAGAAGTATCGCCTCGAAGTCCCGGCCAACCCGCAACCCTCCAAGGCGGGGGCCTCCGGTCGGATGATGTCGGCTTGGGGCGTCGCCCTGAACGGCGTGGTCTTCGACCCGGGCACCGCCGAGGTCTATAACGACGGTGAGCGCAGCAGCCCTTGGCACTACGAAGCCCTGAGCAGCAACAAAACCATGGGGACCACGCCGAAAATCAGGTCGGGCCTCGGTCTCGACGAAAATCACGGCCACGTGCAGCCGAATGGCGCCTATCACTACCACGGTATCCCCACCCTGCTCCTGGAGCGCCTTTCCGGCGGTGAAAAGAAGATGACCCACGTCGGTTGGGCCGCCGATGGCTACCCCGTGTACGCAATCTACGCCTACACGAACGCGGACGACCCCAAGAGCCCGCTCAAGAACATGCAGAGCAGCTACCGCCTCAAGACCACGGACCGCGGCGGCGACGGGAAGACCACCCCGACGGGCAAGCCCGACGGCTCCTTCGGCCTCGACTTCGAATATGTGGCCGGCTTGGGCGACCTCGATGAATTCGGCGGGCGGACGGGCGTCACCCCGGAATTCCCCAAGGGCACCTACTACTATGTGCTGACCGAGGACTACCCCTTCATCCCGCGCAAGCATAAGGGCTCGGCGGACCCCTCCTTCAGCAAACAGAACCTCGACGCGCACTCCAACCTCGGCGGCCAAGCAGGCGGTCCCGGCAAGGGCGGCAAGGGCAAGGCAGGCCCCGGCCAAGGTAAGGGGGGTCCAGGCAAGGGCGGTCCCGGCCAAGGCAAGGGTGGCTTCGGTGGACCTCCGCCCCTCGATGGCCCGCCTCCTGGCACTACGCCAGCCACCCCAGCTGAGCCCGCGGCGAAAAAGTAAGCCACCACAAATAAAGAGGCCTCCCACGCGGGAGGCCTCTTCGTTGCTGGCACCCAGCGCTTAGGCGCCTTGCTTCGGGTCGCGCTTCTTCTTCGGCGCTTCGGGTTCCGGGGCACCGTCGGCTTTCTTACCGGACTTCTGCCCCTGGATCGAGAAGGAGGAACCTTCGACCAACTTGAGTCGGTCGCGGGCGGCGGCCGGGATCTTGGCGCGCTGCTCATCCGTGGTCACCTCTCCCTCAAAGGTCACGTTGCCATCGGCGTCCTTGATGATGGCGTGCTTCTTGCCGTCCTTCGCTTCCAGCGAGACGGTGCCTTGGGCATCGGAAGCCACCGAGCTGGAGGAACTCCTCGCGCCCAGACCGCCCAGGCTGAAGCTGAAGGTCTGCGAACGCTGCTGCACCGTCCCCCCTTGGGCATTGGGCGCTTGGTCGGGCACCGAGGCACCGAGGGCCAGGCCTTGCGGACCGATCGGCGGAATGGGCAGGCCGCGCGCACGCATTTCCTCGAGCTGCTTCAGCACCTCCGGCGGCAAGCCTTGGTTGGGCCCGATGATGACGACATGGCCTGGGCCTACTTGCGTGACGGTGCCGTTGCCCGCGGGTAGGCTACCGAGGTCGATCTGCTGACCATTCACCGTGATGCGCATCGGGTTGGCCCCACCGGGACCCGGCGAGATGATGGTCGGCGCAGCGCCCGCGGAGCGCGCCGTCGGCGGGCTGCGCTCGATCACCGCTTTTTCCGTCAGTTCAATTTCGATCGTCTGAACGGCGGCCTCGCGGATGGCGACCAGCTTCAGCTTATCGCCGGGTTTGCGCATGCGGACCAAGGCGCGGAACTGGTCGGGCGTCACCAGCACCTGATCATCGAGGCGCGTGAGGATATCCCCGACCTCAACCTTGCCCGCGGCAGGACCCTTGGGGTCGACGATGATGACATTGACGCCGACACCGTCGGGCATGGTCACCCCGGACTTGCCGCGGAGTTCTTCGGTCAGGGAATTCACGTACAAACCGATGTAGGCCTGCGGGACGAGGGCGGCCTTGGCGGCCGGCGAAGGCGCGGGGGGCGCCACCGGAGCGGCCTTATCTTGGGCCGCCAAGGGACCGACAAGGCCGGCCAGCAGGAGCATGTGCAGCGGAATCTGGTGCAGGGAGTTCATGGCTGTAATATAAATAATAAGCGGAGAGGTTCGGTGGATTTGTTCAATAAGTTTCCATGGGGATGAGCCCGAACTGCTCGCTGGGGGAGTAATGGATGAGGCGGGTGTTGGTGCGGCGGTCCTCCCATTGCGTCTCATTGCTCCAGCGGACCCGGACGGGACGGGCAAAGGAGCCATCTTCCAACCGGACGGGCGCGAAAACGTCGACCGAAGCCGGAGGCTGTTCGGCGCGGACGAGTTGATACTCGGGTTCGGCCGTCACGGGCGGACGGCCGAAGAGAAAGAACCCCAGCAGGCAGGCCGCGGCGGCCGAGAGGCCCGCCGACCAGCGCAGGATGACCCCGCGGGGCGAGGCCGCGGCGACCGGGGCATCCAGGTCGCGGCCGATGGCGCTCACCACCCCCGGACCCGGCGGGCGGGGACGCAAGCTGCGCAAGGCGGATTCGATGTCTTGATCTTCGTTATTCATAAGTGCGGGCGGTCACGAGGCGACGGAGCGCCTCCATGGCATAGCGCCACCGGGAGGCGGCGGTGTTGGGGGAAATCTCCAGTTGGGCGCCGATCTGCTCGAAAGTGAGGTCGCCCCAAACTTTCAGCACGACGACTTCGCGTTGTTCCGCCGACAGCGACGGGAGGGAGCGCGCCAAAGCCTGGAGGCGCGGATCGGCCTCGGGCTCGAAGTCCGCCACCGCCGCCGCGTCCACGGATACGACCTGCTCACGGAGGGTGCGGCGATCCGTCCGGCGGTGGAGGTCCAAGGCGGCCCGGCGGATGGAGGTCACGACCAGGGCGTTGGGATTGCCGGGCAGGTGACGTTGATGTTTCCAAAAGCGTACAAATGCCTCCTGGAGGACATCGTCGGCATCGGCGTCCGAGCGGGTCCACTGGCGTGCGATCAACCGGAGCCGGGCGCCGTGTTCGGCGAACCAGGCCCGCCAGTCTTGCTCGGCGTGGGCATCGTTCATGGGTGACTATAGGAGGAGCGACAACGGGAGGCGGTTTTGTCTACCCACTGGCCCCAGTATGCCCCCACGCCTAAAATGGTCAAAGCAGTTGCGAAAGGCTTGGAGGCTCACTTACTCGCCCCAGATGTCCGCCGAACCCATTAGACCCGTCAAAAGCGGCTTTTTCCGCTCCCTGATCCGTTGGTTCGACGCGGACTACATCCCCGAAGGGGTCGAGACGCTGCAAAGCGGCCCGAAGAAGGTCGATTGGCTTCGCTCGATTCCTTTCATCCTCCTGCACCTCGCGTGCTTCGCCGTGATCTGGGTCGGGGTCAGCCCCATCGCCGTCTGGTCCGCGGTGGGATTCTACTTCTTCCGCATGTTCGCGATCACGGGCTTCCTGCACCGTTACTTCTCCCACAAGACCTACTCCACATCCCGCGCCTTCCAGTTCATCATGGCCGTCTGGACCGCCCTGGCGGTGCAACGCGGGGCGCTCTGGTGGGCCTGCACGCACCGCCACCACCACAAACATTCGGACGAAGAAGACGACAAGCACTCGCCGGTCGTCGATGGATTCTGGTGGTCGCATGTGGGCTGGATCACCGCCAAGCGCAATTTCCCGACCGACTACTCGAAGATCAACGATCTCGCGAAGTACCCCGAACTCGTCTTCCTCAACCGCTTTGACGTCCTCATCCCGCTGCTGGCGGCGGGCGGGTTGTATGGCGTCGGCGCATGGCTCGGCGCCAACGGTTACGACACCAACGGCCCGCAGCTCCTGGTCTGGGGCATCATCTCGACCGTCGTCCTTTTCCACGGCACCGCCTGCATCAATTCGCTCGCGCACGTCTGGGGCACCAAGCGCTTCCG
>DBCN01000017.1:3037-3246 GCA_002293065.1 Opitutia bacterium UBA957 | reverse complement strand
GTGGCGATGCGCACGCACATGAGGGCCCAGAAGCAGCCGATACAGTTCGCGACCGGGAGCTGGAGCTCGGGCGGCATGCTGTAGAAGATCGCGTTGCCCGGGAGCCAGACGAGGAAATTAGGCAGCAAGTTCGGCAGGACCAAGCGGCGATACCAACCAGGGCCCATGGCTGCGCGCAGCTTGGCCGTATCCCAGTTCGAATCCTTCCA
>DBCN01000017.1:2263-3011 GCA_002293065.1 Opitutia bacterium UBA957 | reverse complement strand
AGATGGGAGATCGCGTTGAAAGGCGCGCCGCACAGGACCGTGAAGCAGGACTGGTCGACCAGCACCTTGAGAATGACCACGCGAACGGAGGGTTCCGTCCCGAACCACCAACCCTGGAGGGCGTAGAAGTAACGGACGATCACGCCCATGAACATCCACCACACAAAGCTGTGGAGAAGGTCGAGTCCGGGACGCGCGGGGCGCAAGCTCGGGAACGCCATGCGGAAGCACCATGGGATGAAGCCCGCCGTGAAGCCCGTGCAGAGCATCGCGAAGAGCGTGGGGTTCTCAGCGTTGACCTTGCCGATGACATCGAGCCAGACCTTGACCGCCGGCACCTGGTAGTAGCAGACGACCAAGCCAGCGGCCGCCGCCAGGATCAGCAGCGAGGGCAGCAGGTTGTCACGCGCGGCCTTGACGCCTGCGGACCAAGGAGACTCCACCGCGGACACTTCGCTCATCCGAGAGCCTTCCGGAGCAACTGGTCGATGAGGCCGGGGTTGGCCTTGCCCTGCGTGCGCTTCATGATGGGACCCTTCAGCGCGTTGATGGCCTTCTCGTTGCCCGCGCGGTATTCCGCGATGGACTTGGCCACGGCCGGGTCGGCGATGACCTCTTGGACGATCTTCTCGAGTTCACCCGTGTCGCTGTTCTGACGAAGCCCCTTGGCGTCGACGATGGCGGCGGCGTCTTGGCCGGACTTGAACATCTCGGCGAAGACTTCCTTGGCCTGCTGCTTGGAGATGAC
>DBCN01000017.1:1839-2093 GCA_002293065.1 Opitutia bacterium UBA957 | reverse complement strand
GGGTTGGCCGGGTGCGCGGCGACGGCGGCTTCGAACCACTCGGCCAGTTCGCGGTTGGCGACGAGCACCGAGGCGGCCGTGAACGGCAGACCCAGCGTGTCCATGTAGCGACGCTGGCGGTCGTAGAGGTTTTCGGGGACCTGCTTGGCCAAGCGCTCGACCGTCGCGCGGGACAGCTCGAGCGTGGGGATATCCGGGTCCGGGAAATAGCGGTAGTCGTGGGCGTCTTCCTTGTCGCGCAGCACGTAACCACG
>DBCN01000017.1:0-1761 GCA_002293065.1 Opitutia bacterium UBA957 | reverse complement strand
GATCTGCCGGGCCGTCTCGTAGATGACCGTGTCGCGCACGCTCGAGATGGAATTCAGGTTCTTGGTCTCCGTGCGCGTGCCGAGCGGGGCGCCGGGATGGCGGATGGAAACGTTGCAGTCGCAACGCAGCTGCCCCTTTTCCATGTCGCAATCGGCCACACCGGCTTGGGTGAGCATGGCCACGAGCGAACGTAGGAACGCTTCGGCCTCGGCGGACGAACGGAGGTCCGGTTCGGTGACGATCTCAAGGAGAGGCACGCCCGCGCGGTTGTAGTCGACCAAGGAGCCGCTGCCGGCGTGGCTGAGCTTACCCACGTCCTCTTCGAGGTGGGCGTGGTGGATGCGGATGCGCTTATGCTCGCCCATCACGTTGCGGGACGGACCCGGGAGCTCGATTTCGACGGAGCCACCGACGACGACCGGGAAGTCCTTCTGCGTGAGCTGGTAGTTCTTCGGGTTATCCGGGTAGAAATAATTCTTCCGATCCCACGCGCAGCGGGCGGGGATGTCGGCGCCGACCACCAAACCGAAGAGGATGGCTTTCTCCACCGCTTCGCGGTTCACCACGGGCAACGTGCCGGGCAGGCCGAGGACGACCGGGTCGACCTGTTCGTTCGGCTCTTGGCCGAAGCCCCAGGACGAGGACGCGAAGACCTTGGCGCGGGTGTGCAGCTGCACGTGCACCTCGAGACCGATGACGACTTCCCATTCAGCGGAGGAACTCATAGCGCGGCTTGTTGGTGGGCGAAGCCATGGGCGGCCTCGAAGAGGCGACCCGCGGCGAGCAGTTTGGCTTCGGAGAGCGGAGCGCCCACGAGGTGGAAGCCCACCGGGAGGTGACCGGACTGACCGCAAGGCACCGAGAGTGCGGGCAACCCAGCCAGGTTAGCCGGAATCGTGAAGATGTCTTCCAAGTACAGTTGCAGCGGGTCCGACGCCTTTTCACCGACCTTGAACGCCGGGGTCGGGACCGTGGGCGTCAGCAGCAGATCGACGTGCGACAGCGCGGCCAGGTATTCGGCGCGGATCTTGGCGCGGGCGCGGAGGGCGCGGTTGTAATACGCGTCGGCATAACCGGCGCTCAGCACGAACGTCCCCAGCAAGATGCGGCGCTTCACCTCGGCGCCGAAACCTTCGGAACGGCTATTCGTCATCATCTCGACCGGCGTGCCGGCCTGCGCGGAACGATGGCCGTAGCGGACGCCGTCGTAGCGGCCCAAGTTGGAGGAAGCCTCGGCCGTCGCCACCACGTAGTAGGTCGGCACCGCGAGGTCCGCCGAAGGCAGCTCGACCTCGGAGACCGTACAACCCTGGGCCCGGTAGAAAGCGACCGCCGCCTCGACCGCCGCGGCGACCTCGGGAGCGACGCCCTTGCCGAGGAAACCCTTCGGGATGCCGATGCGTAATTTCTTGGCTTCGCCTGCTGCGGTCAGCGCGCGCTCGTCGGGGCCAAAGCAGGTCATGTCGCGCGCGTCGGCCGAGGCCAACGCCGCGAGCAGCAGTTCGCAGTCTTCGACGCTACGGGCCATCGGCCCGATCTGATCGAGCGACGAAGCGAAGGCCACGAGACCGAAGCGGGAAATCAGGCCGTAGGTCGGCTTGAGGCCCACCACGCCGCAGTGCGACGCCGGCTGACGGATCGAGCCACCCGTGTCGGAACCCAGCGAAAGCGGGACCAGGCCGGCGGCGAGGGCGGCGGCGCTGCCACCGGACGAACCACCCGGGATGCGGGTGAGATCCCAAGGATTGAACGTCTTGCGG
>DBCN01000042.1:3769-4288 GCA_002293065.1 Opitutia bacterium UBA957 | reverse complement strand
GCGCGGCGAAGCCACGCCCCTACCGTTGCCCTATCCCCTATCCCCAGTCCCCTATCCGGTATCCCCATCCACGTTCCTTACCCTTGCCCCCTGCTCCCCTTTCCCCCTAATTAGCCCCCATGCGTCTCTTACCCCGCTTCCTCTCCGTCTTGGCCGCTTTGGCCCTGACCGTCTCGGCCGCCTTCGGCCATGGCGCCAGCGAAGAAATGTCCAAGGCCGCCAACGCCTTCCTCGGTTCGCTGGACGATACCCAGCGCGCCAAGGCGACCTTCGCCTTCGACAACGCGGAGCGCACCAACTGGATCTTCGTACCAGCGGCCCGCAAGGGTCTTTCGATCAAGGAAATGAATCCTGGCCAGCGCCACTTCGCCCAGGCCCTCCTCTCGGTCTCCCTCAGCCAACGTGGCCACATGAAGGTCGAATCCGTCATGGCCCTCGAGTACCTGCTCTTCGTCATCGAAGAAGGCAAGGGCGCGAACAAGCGCGACGCCGAGAACTACTTCGTGTCCATCTTCGGTC
>DBCN01000042.1:0-3528 GCA_002293065.1 Opitutia bacterium UBA957 | reverse complement strand
TCCCTCACCGCCGAACAGCGCAAGGTCGCGGTCCTCCCTGGTAAAGTACCCGCCGACATCATCACCGGCAACAAGCAGAAGGCCGACGGTCTCCTGAAGCATAAGGGCATCGCCCTCTCCGCCCTCAATCCCGAGCAGAAGAAACTCCTCGGCCTCATCATCTACGAATTCGTCGGCCGGGCGCGCGATGACTTCGCCGCCAAGGAAATCGTTGAAATCTCCAAGCTGCCCGAGGACCAGATCTTCTTCGCTTGGGCCGGCGGCACCGAAGTGGGCCAAGGCCACTACTACAGCATCCAGGGTCCGTCTTTCCTCATCGAACTGGACAACACCCAGAACGACGCGAACCACGTGCACGCCACCTGGCGCGACCTGAAGAAGGACTTCGGTTACGACCCGCTCGCGCAGCACCTCAAGGAAGCGCACGGCAAGTAAGCGCTTGCTTATGAAAGAAAGAAGAACCCCGGGTCTCCGGGGTTCTTCGTTGGGGTAGGGACCGCACCACATGCGGTCCTATTTACCTCCGTACGCCAACCCAACCGCATTCTAATGCATCGGGTAGGGGCGCGACTGCGTCGCGTCCGTTCGCCAGTAGATGGAATTGACCCACCATCTCGGCTATTCTCGGCTCGATGCGGTCAACGGACGCGATGCAGTCGCGCCCTACCCAGACTCTGCCCATCCCCTATCCCCCCATCCCCTATCCCCCCAACCCCTATCCCCTAAACAAACACCCCTCCACCGAGGAGGACGCGGTCTTGGTAGATGGCCACGACTTGGCCGGGGGCGAGGCCGCGTTGGGTTGACCGGAAGCGCAGTTCGACGGTGCCATCACCGAGCGGTTGATAGTGCGTCGCCACGGCCTTATCGCGATACCGCACCCGCGCGAGGATGTCCTGTTCGCCTACCAGCGGCTGATTGATCCAAGTGAAATTCGCCGCGTGGGCCGAGTCGGTGTAGAGCCACTTGGTCTCCGGTAGGTCGAAGGCCACGTGCAGGGTCTGCGTGGCGAAATCCTTCTTCACGACGACGAAGTATTTCTGGTCGGTGTTGGAGGGAAGGCCGATGCCTTTGCGTTGTCCGATGGTGTAGCGGTGCAGCCCGCGGTGCTGGCCGATGACCTTGCCCGCGGCATTCACGATCGGTCCGGGGGCATCGGGGATATGCCTCTCCAGGAAATCTTGTACCGGTACTTGCCCGAGGAAACAGATGCCTTGGCTGTCCTTGCGGGCGGCGTTCGGCAGCGCGGCGTCGGCGGCAAGACGACGTACCTCGGGCTTGGTGAGTTCGCCGATCGGGAAGAGGGCCTTGGCCAGTTGCTCCTGCCGCAGTAGCGCGAGGAAGTAGGACTGGTCCTTGTTTTGGTCGAGACCCTCGAGGAGGTCGAACGTCCCGTCCGCGTTCGCCCGCCGGCGGGCATAATGGCCCGTGGCGATGGCCTCGTAGCCTTCGGCGAGGGCGCGGCGGAGGAAGACCCCGAACTTCATCTCGCGGTTGCACACGATGTCGGGATTGGGCGTGAGCCCTCGGCGGTAGCCGTCGACGAGGTATTCGACGACGGTCTCGCGGTAGTCCTTCACGAGGTCGATGACCCGGAAGGGCAACCCGAGGTGGGCGGCGACGGTGTGGGCGTTCCGAACGTCGTCTTCCCAGGGGCATTCGCCGGGGAAGGGGAGTCCTTCCTCGTTCATCCAGGTCCGGAAATAGGCGGCATGCACCTCGTGCCCCTGTTGCTTGAGCAGCAGGGCGGCCACGGCGCTGTCGACGCCGCCGGAGAGGGCTACGAGAATCTTGGACATCCACGGTAAGGTTAGGGTCGCCCGGGGCTCGGGGGCGAGAATGGAAAGCCGGGCGCCCCACGGCCGACCAGCGGGTTTTCGGGCTTTTGGCGGGGCCAGCGGGTTGGGAATGCTCGCTCCTTGCCTCCGATGCCTGACTTGTTTTGCTGGAGGGATGCGCTTCGGTCTCTTTCTCCTTCTGGCGGGCCTCGCCCCGCTCTTCGCCCAAAACAACCAACTGGCTGGGCTGCAGCAGGATCTTTCGGAACTACGCAACGAGGTCGAAAAACTGAAGCTCGAGAATGCGGATCTGCGCGATGCCCTCAACAAGCAACGCAACGCCACCGTGGGCAACAGCTCGTCTGCCGAAGCCGCGGCTCGCACCAAGGCCGAAGCCTTGGCTGAAGTCGATCGTCGCCTCAAGCAACAGACGGTCGATGTGAATGCTGCCTTGGCCGAACTGGCCCGCCGCGTCGACGCCGCCTTGGCGGGCCGTCAGCCCGCCGCCACTCGTCCGACTACTCCGTCGACTTCACCGACCAAGCCGACTGGCACGTCTCCGGCCGCTAATCCGCCGACCGCCCCTGATGATGGCCTCCCGACGGATATTCCCCGCACGGGTACGACCTATAAGGTTAAGTCGGGAGATACGGTCACGCGCATCGCCCGCCAATTCGGCTCCAAGCCCGAATGGATCATGCAGGCGAACAGGCTCCCGAGCGCGGGCGCACTCCGCTCCGACGTCGAGATCTTCGTGCCGCAACCCGAAGCCCCTGCCCGCTAATTTCATGGCCCTCCCTCCCAAAAAATCCCTCGGCCGAGGACTCAGTTCCCTCATTGGCGGCGGCGTCGCTAAGCCTCCTGCCGCTAGTCCTGCACCGGTCGCCGCGACGGCGCCAGCCGCGCCCGCACCCGTCGCGCCCGGCCTGGCCCTCATCGAGATTCCGCTCGGTGCCATCGTACCCAACCCACGCCAGCCGCGCCGCGAATTCGACGACGCCGGCGTTAAGGAGCTGGCGGAATCGATTCGTTCCGAAGGCCTCCTGCAGCCCGTCACCGTCCGCAAGGTGAAGGACGGCTATGAACTCATCGCGGGTGAACGCCGTTTCCGTGCGTTCAAGCACCTCGGTCAGAAGACGATCACCGCCCGCGTGCTCGATGCCAGCGACAACGCCAGCGCCGTGCTCGCGCTCGTCGAGAACCTGCAGCGCGCCGACCTCAACCCGGTGGAAGAAGCGCTGGGCGTCGCCTCGCTGATGCGCGACTTCACGCTGACCCAAGAGGCCGTCGCCGATCGCCTCGGCAAGCCCCGCGCCAGCATCGCCAACCTCGTCCGTCTGCTCTCGCTCGACCGCGAGATCCAAGGTTACCTCGGTAAGGGCCAGCTTTCGACCGGCCATGCCAAGGTCCTGCTCGGCCTCGAAAATCAGGCTCACCGCGTGCAGGTCGCACGGCTCGTCATCGAGAAGGGCCTCTCCGTCCGCGCCCTCGAAGTCGAGGTCAAGAAGTTGGCCGCCACGAAGAAGGGTGACCGTAAGCGCACGGAAAAATCCGTCGTCGAGGACGTCCAGAAGCGCCTCGCCTCGCACCTCTCCGCCCGCGTCCAAGTCGTCCAGAAGGGCAAGAAGGGTAGCATCACGATCGCCTATGAAGGCGACGATGACCTCGCCCGCCTGCTGGAGAAATTGGGTGTGAAGGTGTAAGGGCGAAATCCTTAAGCCTGGGGATGGGGGATGGGGGATGGGGGATG
>DBCN01000126.1:2639-3142 GCA_002293065.1 Opitutia bacterium UBA957 | reverse complement strand
TCATTCACGATATCCTGGGGCGTGCCGGAGACAAGCACGCGTCCTTGGTGAATCAGGTAGGCGCGATCCACGATGGAGAGCGTTTCCCGGACATTATGGTCCGTGATCAGGACACCGATGCCCCGTTCCTTGAGGCGACGGACGATGGACTGGACTTCCGCCACGGAGATGGGGTCGACCCCGCTGAAAGGCTCATCCATGAGCAAGAAGCGCGGGCCCGTGGCCAAAGCCCGGGCAATCTCGAGCCGGCGACGCTCCCCGCCCGACAGCGTGAAGGCGGGCTGACGGGCCAACCGCTCCAAGCCCAGGTCGGCCAACTGCTGGGCCGTGCGGGCTTGGGCCTCACGTCCAGGCAGGCCCAGGGTTTCCACCACGGCCATGACGTTGTCCCACACCGAAAGCTTGCGGAAGATGGAGGCTTCTTGCGGGAGGTAACCGAGGCCGGACTGCGCGCGCTGCCACATCGGCAAATCGGTAATGTTGCGGCCATCCAAGAACACCTT
>DBCN01000126.1:334-2557 GCA_002293065.1 Opitutia bacterium UBA957 | reverse complement strand
CCGAGCAAACCCACGATTTCACCGGCCTTGAGCTGCAGGCTCACGTTTTGCACGGCGACCTTCGGGCCGTAGTGCTTGGCGAGCGACTCGACGCGGACCACGCCCTTTTCGCTGGTGTCTGCCATGGTCAAATGAGGAAGCCCTCAGCGTCCTTTGTCGAGGCTTTTGACCTGCGGGAGGGTGAAGTCGGCGCCGAGGAAAATCTTCGGGCGGACGACCTGACCAGGTAGGTTCGGGTCCGGGGCTTGGTCCATGCGCCAGATCCGCTTCTTCATGTCGTACGTGATCTCCTTGGCCGGAATCCCTTCCCGGCCCTGGGGATCGCGAATGCGGGCGTCGCCGAAGAGCTTGGCTTCACCGACCTCCGGGCGGACCTCCAAGGTGCGGCCATAGGCCGTCGTGCCGCCGGCCAGGACATTGACGTTGCCGCGACCCACGATGAGGCGCGCGGCTTGCTTGCCCTTGGCGTCAGGCTCCGCCAGGCCTTCCAAGAGATCGCAGGTCGCATCCGTACCCTCCGTGCGCATCCCGACGGCCCCACGCAGGAAGAACTTGGTCATCTGCGGCGTGGCCAGGATCTCCTGGGCATCCGCGATGAACTCGGCGGACTTACCGTTGCTGAAGTCCACCCCGAGGCGCGGACGCGTTTCGGCGGACCCGCCGCTGAGGGTCAGCAATCGCGGCCGGCCCGTGAGATTGTCCTTCTTGAGGATTTCTTCGATTTGCACGGCGGGGACGTAATCGATGCGCTCGGCGGCGCAGCGCAAGCCGGGCTGGCCGTAACGGACCGCCCCGGTGAGGAAGACTTTCTGGAGCACCAGCACGCTGGGCTTGCCTTCGACCAGCGGGGCCGAGGCGTAGGCCACCATGCGCTGCGACTCGGTCCGCACATCGCCCGCGGCGTAGCGCACGTTCCCGACCAGGTCGACCTCCACCGCTCCCGACTCATTGCTCACGAAAATACGGTCGGCCTGCGCCAAGCCGACCGGACCATCGACGTCGGCGGGGGGAAGCTTGACCGAAGCGCGCTCGTCGGGCGAGGAAGTGACCGTGACCTGCTGCTTTTGAGCTTCGGAAAGGATGGCGGCGCCGGTGACCTCGAAGCCGCGGGGTTCGATCAAACGCGGACGGCCATCCAAGCGCAATTCCCGACGGGTGCGATCCCAGCGAGCTTTGCCGGCCTTGAACAAGTTGCCGTCGGCGGATCCTTGCACATCGCCTTCGCCGACCAGCACATCCCCTTGGAGTCCGGCGTCGGTGGCGATCAACCGCCGGGCGGAGACCTTCCCCTGTTCCGACGTGAACTCGGCCGCCCCATCGAGCTGCAGCACCCGCGTCTCCGCCTTCGGGTCACGCGTGATCAGCGCCGTCGTCCCGAAGGCCTCGGAGGCTTCGCGCCCAAGCCGGGTGGACTTGAGGTGCACCCGCTGCCCGTCGGCGGCCAGTAGGCGCGTCACGTTGGTCTTGGCGTCGTGCTCAAGCTGCTGGCCTTCGGCCTGCAAGCCCGGCTCAGTCAGCCGCACCGCGCCCGTCACCGTGAGGCGCTCGTTGGCTTGATCGAAGAACGCCGTGTTGCCGCGCAAGGTCTGCCCATTCAGCGTCCGCACGACCTCACCGCTGGCTTGGAGCGAACGGCAGGTCTTGTCGCCCTTCGGACCATCATCGAGCAGGCACTCGATACGCTGGCAGGTGAGCTTCTCGCCGAGACGCTCCAGCACCACCTTACCCACGAAGACCAGGAGCGTCCCGTCCGCACGCGGGGAAACCTCGAGGCGCTCGGCCCGAATCCGCAGACGCTTCGTCACGGGTTTGGCGAGGTCCAGTTCGGCGACGACGTCGGACTCGATCGTGAACCGATCGCCCTGCGGGTCGGAAAGCCAACTCCAGCCCATCCCCTTGAGGTCAAACGAAAGCGATCGGGCGCTGAAAGTCGCCGGCCCACGGGCCAAGCGCTTGGCGGGAATCAGCGTCCCGTAGGGGCTCGAAAAAGAGAGCGCGACCTTCCCGTCCTTGAAGGACTTCCCTTCGAGTTTGTTCAGGTCCCACGTGCCGGCTTCGGCCGTCGGCTTCATGGAGGCGGACCGCATTTCCCAGGCCTTCTCGGCCTTGGCGTCCTCCGCGTAACCCGCCACGACGGCGTTGGTCACCTCCTGGAAAGTGACTTCCTTTGGCTGAGCGCAAAGCCCCGCCGACAGGAGCAAAGTCAACCAGGTGGCGCGCATG
>DBCN01000126.1:0-166 GCA_002293065.1 Opitutia bacterium UBA957 | reverse complement strand
GGGCCGTTGGAGATGCGTCAACAAACACGCCTGCTCGCCACAGGCGATCAGCACGCCGGATTTATCCGCCGACAAGACGGTGCCCGCGGGCGCCACCGGGTCGGCGGCGACGGCTTGGGCGGCACCAACCTTGATGATGACACCGTTGCATTCGAACGTGCTGCCA
>DBCN01000019.1 GCA_002293065.1 Opitutia bacterium UBA957 | reverse complement strand
CGGGCAGGGTCAACCCCGACGACAAGCTAGCGCGGGGCGACGTCTTCGTAACGGGCCCGTTCATCGCCGACCTTGAGGTCGGTGACGTAAACGACCTTATGCGGAGCCGCAGGTTTTTCGGCCTCAAAGCGCTCCCGCGCGCCGGGCTTGGCGACATTCCACTCGGGATGATAGATGCCGGTCTTGAGGTAAGGCGTGTATTCGAGCCCGATCGTGCCGTAGGTGTTCGGGCCCTTGAGGTCGGCGACGAGTTTGCCGTCCTTCCAAACCTGCAGGAGGCCGTCCTCCTTCGGCGACCACTTCGCATGGATGACCCACGCGGTCCAAACGCCGGGCTGGACGCGATCGTCGAACTTGATCTCCCGACGGGTCGGCGTGGTCTTGGGGTCGCCGAAGCTCTGCCGCAAAATCCACCGGTCGTCGCCGACGGAGATTTCGACGTTCGGGTAGGTGGCGCGGAAATCACCGGGGATGGCATGCCACTGCATGACGATGTCCACGGCCCTACCCGGGTCCCGCACCCATTCCTTCGGGATCAGCACCCGCTGGCCATACCAGCGTTCGTTCCAGCCTTTCTCGTGCGGCAAGGACAGCTCCGACCGGAATACACCCGGGGCCCGAACGACCGAGAAGCGCACGGCCTTGCGACCAGGCAGCCCGGGCGCATCGACGAGCTTGATGAGTTCCGGATCGGGCGCGACGACCTCGTAATCGGCGTTCTGCGAGAAACGCCACTTCGGCGAAAAAGTCGTGGCCGCAAAGTCGTCGGCAAAACGGATCGCCCCACTGCCAGTGAAGACTTCCGCCGCGCTGGGTGGACGGAACTTCGGCTTAGACTTCGGCTCCTCGGCGGCGATGGCCGTCACCGCCAGGCAACCCAAGATCAGGGAACGCAACATGCGGCGAAACTGCCCAAGTCCGGCTTTCGGTCAACCCCCACTCCGCCGCGCCTCCGACAACCGCCGCCCTGCACATCCTCGCCCCGAACCTATCCGCCCGTGACCATGCATAACCTTTCATTAACATTAATATCGAATCGGTCGGCGGTTCGACTGAAACTTCCCCTGCCCCGCCCTGTCTCCCCAGCAAGGACACCCCCCTGTCCTCGACTCATCGACCCTGTCCTCGACCCTACCCTCGACTCAATCATCGACCCTGTCCTCGACTCCGCCATCGACCCTACCCTCGACTCCGCCATCGATCCCGCCATCGATTCTGCCCTCGACCCTGCCCTCCCTTCCGTTCACCGGTCCCCCTTTTCAACTCCCTTTGCTCTCTTGAATTTTCCTCCTTTGCACAGGCCTCCGGCCGATTTGCACCTTTGCACTGCTGCTTAATCCTTCCCCTATCCCCTTTCCCCCATCCCCTTCTCCAATCCCCTATCCCCTTCTCCGTCCCATGCCTCGCCTTCCCCTCCTCGCCGCCGCTTGTCTCGCTGTGCTGTCCACGCCGCTCACCACTTTTGCGGAGACGCAGTGGATCTGGACCGCCAAGAACAACGTGACCAACCAGCAGACCTGGGCCCGTACGGTCATCGACCTCAAGGAGGTCCCGGCTCAGGCCACCTTGCTCGCCTCCGCCGACAACCACATCGAGGTCTGGGTCAATGGTCAGCCCGCCGGTAAATCCGACGAGTGGGCCGAAGCGGCGAAGACCGACGTCGCTAAGTTCCTCAAGCCTGGCCGCAACACCATCGCCGTGCTCGCCCGCAATGACGGCGGCATCGCCGGGCTCGTCGTGCGCCTGGAGTCGGGCAAGAACCTCCTCGCCGAATCCAACACCTCCTGGCGCGTGAGCAATGCGAAGCCCGATGCGAAGTGGCTGTCGACCGACTTCGATGACGCCAAGTGGGAAAAGGCCACCGTGGTCGCGAAGCTCGGCGCCCAACCTTGGGGCGACGTCCTCGCCGGCGCCAAGAAAGCCGGGAACGGCAAGCGCACCCCGTCCGGTACCGTGGCCGCGCCCGAAGACCTGATCCTGCAACCCGGCTTCAAGGCCGAGTTGCTCCATACCGTCCCGAAGTCCGAACAGGGCTCCTGGGTCTCACTCGCCGTCTCGCCCACGGGTGACCTCGTCGCCGGCGACCAAGGCGGCGTGCTCTGGCACGTGTCGCTCAAGGACCCCACCAAGCCAACCATCACCAAGATCGACACCAAAGCCATCGGCTGCCACGGGCTGCTCTTCGCCCATGGCGCGCTCTACGCCTGCACGAGCGAAAAGGGCAAGGGCGACATCTGGCGCCTCCGCGACGTCAAGGGCGACGGCTCCTACGCGGAGCAAACCCTGATTCGCTCCCTCAAGGGCTCCGGCGAACACGGCCCGCACCAACTCGTCCTCGACCGCGATGGTTCGATCCTCGTGGTCGGCGGCAACCACACGAAGCTCCCCGAAGACGAAAAAGCCGGCGCGCCCGCCAAGCGTTACGACGAGGACGACCTGCTGAAGAAGTACGAGGATGCCAACGGCCACGCGTCCGGCATCAAAGCCGTGGGCGGCTGGATCGCGCGCATGGACAAGGACGGCAAGGATTGGGTCCGCGTGACGGCGTCCTTCCGCAATCCCTACGATTGCTCGGTGGCTCCCGACGGCGACATCTTCAGCTACGATTCCGACATGGAATGGGACATGGGCGCCCCGTGGTACCGTCCGACGCGCATCTACCTCTGCACGCCAGGCGGCGAGTTGGGTTGGCGCTCCGGCGCGAGCAACAACACGCTCGCGACGCTCGACATGCAGCCCGCCCTCGTCGACGTAGGTCCCGGTTCCCCGACGGGTACGGCCATGGGCACGGGCGCGAAGTTCCCGGCCGCCTACCAGCGCGCGTTCTTCGCCTGCGATTGGACCTTCGCCACGCTGTATGCGATCCACCTGACGCCGGAAGGCGGCGGCTGGAAGGCCCGCAAGGAAGTCTTCGCGGCGGGTCGTCCGTTCTCCGTGACGGATGTCGTGATTCGCCCGCAGGATGGCCACATGTACGTGACCATCGGCGGTCGCGGCGGCCAATCCGCCCTCTACCGCATCACCTACCAAGGCACGGAATCCACCGCTCCGGCGGCTTGGTTCGACGCGACGCCGGAACAGAAGCTGCGCCGTGAACTCGAAGCCCTCCGCGACGCTCCGCCGTCCGCCGCCGTGCTCGCCAAGGCCTGGCCGCTCATGGGTCACCCGGATCTCTGGGTCCGCTACGCCGCCCGCATCGTCGTCGAACATCAACCGGTCGCACAGTGGCGCGCCCAGGTGAAGCCCTCCGACAACGGCGACCTGTCCCTCAACGCGGCGCTCGCCCTCGCCCGTTGCGGCGGCAAGGAAGACCTCCCCGCCATCGTCGCCGCCGCCGATGCCGTCGCGAAGTCCAAGGATGTGCGCATCCAACAGGACCGTCAGCGCGTCTTCCAGGTCGCTTTCTCCCGTCATGGCCGCCCCGATGACGCCACCGCCGCTCGCCTCGGCAAGGAAGCCGCCGCGCGCCTGCCTTCGGGCAACGACGGCTCGGATCGCCAACTGGCCCAACTCGCCATCTTCCTCGGCGAACCCTCCGCCCCGGCCCGCGTCCTGCACGCGATGAAGGTCGCCCAGCCCGGCCCGGCCGTGATCGCCGACCCGGAAGTGCTCGCCCGCCACCCGGGCTACGGCAAGGCCGCCGCCGCCGCGATGGCCGTGACGCCTTCGTCGACGCGCATCGGTCTCGCGGTCTACCTCAGTCGCGCGACGGTGGGCTGGACGCCGGAGCTGCGCACGCAGTACTTCGCCTTCCTCGATGAGCTCGCGCTCGCCGAAGGCGGCAACTCGCTCAAGGGCTTCGTGCGCAACATCCGCAAGGAATCGCTGGCCCTCGTACCCGCGGCGGAACGCACCGCCTTCGAAACCAAGGCCCCCGTGGTCAAGCCCACGCCGATCCCGGCCGCCCAAGGTCCGGGCCGCCTGTGGACCCATGCCGACGCCTTGAAGGCTTGGGAAAACGGCAAGGCCAAGGGCACGCTCGATTTCGCCAATGGCCAGAAGATGTTCGCGGCCGCGCTCTGCTCCCAGTGCCACCGCATGGGTGGCGCCGGCGGCGCGCAAGGCCCCGACCTCTCGGGCCTCGGTGCCCGCACTGCGGCCGCCGACGTCCTGACGAGCATCGTCCAGCCGAGCGCCGTGGTGTCCGATCAGTACGCCAACTCCGTCATCGGCCGCGTCGATGGCGGCAAGTCGATCGGCCGCATCCTCAACGAGGAAGGCGACAAGCTGCTGCTCGCGGTGAGCGCCTTCGATCCCTCCCTCCAGGAGACCATCAACCGCTCCGACATCCTTTCCATCGACCGCTCGGCCGAGAGCCCGATGCCGATGGGCTTGCTCAATTCGCTGAACGCCCAGGAAGTGGCCGACCTCATGGCCTACCTCCTCTCCGGCGGCAACGCAAAGGACAAGGTCTACGCTAAGTGAGCATTCGAGGTAGGGACCGCATCACATGCGGTCCTTCCTCGCGGGTGGGTAATGGCGTTTAGCGGATCGCGAATGGCTCTGCATCGAGGCATGGTCGGCACTGCGTGCCAACCTAGCTGGATCTCGGGTAGGGGCGCGACTGCGTCGCGTCCGTTCGCCGATCGACATACGACATTCCGTCGCAGGCCATCCCCTCCTCGGCGGCCGCCTGTATTAAGGTAGGGTTGGCACCGCGTCCCAACCTAGCCGCGCCTGTTGGGGTCTGGCTTCAGCGCGTTCACGCGATGGTGCCTGACCCCGTTCGGACAGGCGCGTCGGCTCCTAGGTCGGTACGCAGTCCCGACCCTACCCGATACAACCGCGGCAAAGCCACGCCGCGATGAAGGAGATGGTGTTTAGCGTTTGGCGGCTAGCGAATGGCTCTGCCTCGGGTAGGGTTAGCGCTACGTGCCAACCTAGTGGCGCCTTTGATTAGGTCGCGAGGTCGCCCTCCCCGCTCCGCGGACGGGTGACATTCATCGCGCAGGCAAAGCGTACCCCGGCAGGGTGACGCGATAGACGAGGATGCGATTGGGCGTCTCGACGATTTCCATGCCGGGCTGCTGGTTCGTCGCATCATATGATTTTCCCAACATCGCCCCCGCCGCCGTCTGGAAGTCGTTATCGTTGCCGACCAGAAGGAAATAGTCATCAGGATAGGCGGAATCCAAACAAGGGACGACCGCCAACGCTTCCCACTTGGCCGACAGCGAGGCCGGGGAGAGCGCCCCCACGCGATGCCCCTCGGCGGCGGCCTTCGCCACGCCCGCGGGCCCAATGACATTCAGATCCAACCCGAACCGGGCTAACTGGACTGGGTTCAGGAGATTGACGATTTCCGTGCCCGTGGCCGCGGCCAAGCCATAGGCCGGCGCCAAGGTCGGACCACTGCCCCGGACGGCGGGGAGATATCCGGATTCATAGGGCGTCCCGGCGAGGTTGGTCGCCGCACGCGCGCTCACCCACAAGACGCTTTTATAGATGTGCGGTGCCGCCGCATAGCCAACCGCTCCCGCATCGGGCGCGTACGCTGCCTTACCGGAACCACTCCCGCTACTGTCACGCGCCAAGACCAGAAAGTCCGTGCGGCTCAAGGCAATCAACTCCGACTGCGCCGCCGCCTTATTCGCGGGCTGACCCAGGCCAGCGGTGTTCAGCGTAGGGAGTTCGACCAAGTAATGGCCGACCGGCTGGCGGGAGGCCGCGCCCGCCGCGAGGTCATAGACGACCAACCGCGCATAGGCCCGGTTGTTCTCTTCTTCGGTCGGACAATCCTGCCGCAACGCTCCTTGGAGCATCGCCACGAGGAAGCGACCATCCGGAGTGATGTCCAAGCCTTCGTAGCCTTGGTTATCGCGACGCCCCCCGGTTTGGACCTCCACGGCCTTCATGTCGGTGGTGAAGCCAGGCAGCTCCTTATTGGCGTATCGCGGCAAGAAAGCGTTCGGCGGCGTCAAAAGGCCGAGCATCCGCCCGCGCGCGGAGACATGGTAAATCGTCGCACCGTATTCTTCCGAGAGATAGAAGGTGCCATCGGGATGCAGGGCGAGGCCTTCCGCATCGACGGCAAACCGACCATGGCGCACCGGTACCGGGGAAAATCCCTGCAGGGCATCTTCGCGGGGGTCGAGGCCGGTCGTCACGTTGCCTTTGAAATCCAAAATCGTACGCGTCGCCTTGAAGGCGAACGTCAGGTTAGGGGCAAGGACCGGGTCGCGACCATAGTCGGGCCGGAACGTGATTTCGAAGCGTTGCAGTCGCGCGGGGTAATCGATCAAGCCTTGCACGTTGTAGCCGCGGTCAGGCAAGGTGAACAGCGTGCCCCCGTAGCTGCCGTCGGGATGGCGACGCCAAGTCCGGGTGTCGACCTTGAATGCCGAAAACGACCCAAGGCTATCGCCGCGGTCATCCAATGCGCCCACCGCGAGCTGGCCGACCCCGACCAAGCCTTTGTTGACGAACTTTGCCCCGCCCAACCAGACGGGTTTGGCCTGTCCCGCAGGGGTCGAATCCAGGTTAGGGGTGGTATATGAGGTAGCTGCGCCCACCGCCAGCGCCGAGGCCAGGTATAAGACAAGCACGCGAAAGGCAGGGCTTCTCAACATCCTAGAACGATGGGTCCCCCACTCTCGGCTGAACAGGCTACACTCTGTCAACTTCCCGTGACAATTGTGTCGGAAGGGTGACGAAGGGTTCAGTTCAACGGGCCGCCGATAGCGGCGATTTCCTCCGCCAAACCAAAGGACATCGTCATGCCGGCCCCACCAAGGGCGTTCACGAGCGTGACGCCTGGCATCGGGGTCAAGACGAGTTCGGATTTACCGGCCAGCTTCGGATAGTAACCCGTCCAATGCTCGGCGATGCTCCGCTCGGGGATGCGCGCGAATTCATCGAGGTAAGCCAACACGAGGCGATCGAGGGTCTCGCGCTGGAAGGGGTCATGGGTCGACCCGTACTCGTGCGTGTCGCCCAAGGTCAGGCCGCCATCGCCATTTTGGGAAACCAAGACGTGCACGCCCCAGCGCATCTCGTCGGCCCGCGCCGTCGCGAAATGCCGCTTAAGTTCGGCCAACGAGGGACAGAGCGCGAAGGCGTCGTAGTGCGCCAAGGTCAGGCCGGCGCACAAGGCCGGACCCAGCTTCCACCCCGCCGGCTGCGGAGCCGTGCGGAGCATTTGCAATTTACAGACCGTCACACCCGCCGCCGCCAGCTCGCGCGGGAAAAGGGTCCGGAGGTCTGGTCCGCTGCAGACGAAGATCTGGTCCGCTTCCGCGCGCGTCCCATCCGCAAAGGTCACCACGCCTGGCTCCACGCGCGTGGCCACGAGGCCGAACCGGAACTGCACCGCGGCCCGGTCACCCAACCAGCGGACGATCGCCGCCGGAGCCGTCCGTGGGTTGACGGTGTGTTCATGCGGGCTGAAGAGCGCACCGACCAATTTCTCCGTGCGCACGGCCGGGCTGCGCCGACCGGCTTCTTCGGGCCCGAGGACTTCGGTGCCCTTCCCGAAAGCCGCCGCGAACTCGCGGAGGACGCGGAGCTCCGCGTCGGAATGCGCCAAGGTCAACGACCCGGTGGCGTGAATCTCCACCCCCGCTTCGGTGGCGAGTTCGTTCCAGATTTGGGCGCTCTGCCGAGCCCGCTCAAAGCGCGTCCCGGGCGGCTGGCCGACCGGCCAGACGAGTCCGAAATTACGGATGGTGGCACCGACGGCGCGATCTTCGCGGTCCACGACGAGGACGCTCCGTCCGCGGACGGCGTGGCTCCGGGCTAACGCCAGGCCGACAATGCCGGCTCCGATGACAAGGACGTCGTAAGGTTGGCTCATAACTGGGTGTTGATGAAATTCTGGCCACGGGCCCCGGTGGCCGCGGTCCGGAGGATTTCGGCGGTCTCCGCCGCTGAGACGCCGTAAGCCGTAAAACTGCAATCGACGCCCAGGACTTCCAGGAAGCGCCGCAACGCCCCCGCCGGGTTGGTTTCCTGCGGGCCAAAGATCTCCGCCAGGACGGCGTCGCGGGCGGGTGAGATGCCTTGGGCCATCGACCAAACGAGCGGCAGGGTAAAGGAACAGGCGATCCCATGCGGGACGCCGTGTCGCAGGGTCAACGGATAGGAGATGGCATGGGCCAACGCGGTCTTGGTATTCGAGAAAGCCAGGCCCGCCAAGAGACTGGCGCGCGCTGCCTCGCTCCGGAGCGCCAGGTTCCGGGGGTCCGCCAGGAGCCGCGGGAGCGTCGCCATCATGGTGCAGGCGGCTTCGACGGCCAAGGCGTCGGAGACGGGGTTGGCGTTTCGATTCCAGATCGCCTCCAAGGCATGCGACAAGGCATCCAGCGCGCACACGCGACTCACGGCAACCGGCAGCGTCAACGTCAGGGCCGGATCCACCAAAGCGACCTCAGACCATAATGCATCCGTATGGAGCGAGAGTTTGGTCGGGGTGACGGCCGCGCGGTCCCATAGGGTCGCCCAAGGGGTGACTTCGCTCCCCGTGCCCGCCGTCGTCGGGATGGCGATCAAGGGCAAGGCTTGCCCCGTCGGAGGGGTCTGCCCCGCCCGCAAGGCGGCCAAGGTTTCCGCAAACGTGCCCGACGGCGGACGACCCAAGAGTGCCTTGGCGGAATCGATCGTCGAGCCTCCGCCGATGGCCACGACGACGGCATCGGAATAGCGGGCCCAGAAATCCGCGTAATGCGCTTCCACCCAAGCGACCCCAGGGTTGGGTTCAATATCCGTGATGACGCCTCGGAGTTGCGTGCCCAAGAGGGCGCGCACCGTCGGCAACAGGCCCGTTGCCTCCGCCTCAGGGAAGGCGATCACCACGGCGGGACGACCACGCAGAACTTCCGGCAACAGCGCGAGCGCACCGACGCCAAAACGGACGTCGACTGGGTTACGGTAGCGAAGGGTCACGGAGGCCATTAGATTAGTCGGCGACGCAGGGCGGAAGAGGCCCAGTCAGTCAGGGAGACCAAGAGGATAATTAAAATAAGGACCGCGCAAGTCTGCGCATACTGGAAGCTACGAAGGAGTTCATACAACACTACCCCGATGCCGCCGGCCCCGACCATGCCGACGACCGAAGCGGACCGAATATTCGATTCGAGGCGATAAAGCGCATAGGAAATCCACAGCGGCATGACTTGGGGGAGGACGCCGTAGATAATCTCTTCCAAGGCGTTGGCTCCGACGGCGCGGACGCCTTCCACCGGCCGCGGGTCAATGGCTTCAACCGCTTCCGCGAAGAGCTTGCCCAACACACCCGTGGTGTGAATCCACAGCGCTAAGACACCAGCAAAGGGGCCCAGGCCAACCACCACGATGAAAAGCATGGCGAAGACCATCTCGTTGATCGCCCGACAGGCGTCCAACCAGCGACGCATCGGTAAACGCACCCACGCAGGGGCGATATTTTCCGCGCTCAATAAGCCACAAGGGACGGCACAGAGGACCGCGAGGATCGTCCCCCAGACGGCGATGTGCACGGTGATGACCGTTTCTTCGAGGTAGACGCGCCAGTCCCGGAAATCCGGCGGGAAAAACTCCTGCGCATACTTCCAGGCATTGCCGAAACCAGTGACCAAGGCCACCGGACGGATATCCGCCCCACGCCAAGCCCAAACCAAAAAGAGCAGCAGGCCCGCCCAGAGGAATAACTCCAGGAGGCTGCGGCGCTCCGGCGGCTGGATTGGCGCGGGCTTCACCGTTTAGCGGGCGGCCGCTTCGAGCTCCGCCTGTCGGCGATCTAAGGCCTCCAAGCGAGCCGCGCGGTCGGCGGGCGAGAGGTCAGGGTCGGCCTTGACCTTGAACTTCTCCAAGGTGACGGAGGTCAGGCGCACGGAAATGAGCTGCCGGTTGTCCGAAGGCCGGAAGCCCGAAATCTGCTGCAGACGCGAGAGGATGGCCTTCTCGCGTTCATCCTTGCCGTAACTGAAGACGAAATCGCGGATCTTCTTCTTCGTGGCGTCGGGCAGGTCGCGGCGCCAGACGATGGGATCGGAGGGAATCTGCTTCGAGGTCCAGAGGACGCGAACTTGTGCATGCGTCTCGGGGTTGGAAACCAAGAGCTTCTCCAAGCCGACGCTGTAGTTCGTGGCGACATCCACTTGCTTGTTCACCACGGCCAAAAGGTTGCCGCCATGGGTGGAACTACGGGTGATGCGGAAGGCCTGGCGGACATCGAGGCCGCGCGGGGCGAATAATTCACAGAGCGGGACGAGCGTGCCGGAGGTGGATTGGGGGTCGCCCATGCCGAAGCTCAGTTCCTTCGCCTGCGCGAACATGTCCTCAATCGTCTTCAAGCGGCTATCGCGATGGGTGATGATGACCGAGGTGTAGCCCGTCCGGCCAGCTTGGTCGATGAACTGCGCGAAGACTTCGCCGTCCGCGCGGTCGACCGACTCGATGGCCGCCTTGGCGCCTAACCAAGCGACTTGAATCTTACTGAAGCGCATGGCTTCGACGAGGCCGGCGTAATCGGTGGCAAAGAAGCCTTTGACCTCGAGGCCGGTACCTTTGGACATGTCTTCCAAGAAGGGATTCCAGTTTTGCTTCAGCGCCGAAGAAGCATCGGTGCCGAGGATACCGAAGGCGATTTCTTCAGCCGCCACGGTGGAGACGCCGGCCAAAGCCAACAGGAGGGAGCGGAGGAGGGCTTTCATAAGGTAGAGGCTAAATCTTCGGGGGCTTCGAGGAGTTCCTCGACGGCGGTGCCGTAGAGGCCACGGAGCGTCTCCGCGGTCAGGGCATCCGCTCGACCATCGTGGACGACTTCCCCGGCGCGAAGTGCGACGACGCGCTGACAGAAGCGGCGGGCGTAGGCGACCTGATGCAGCGACACGACCACGGTCACCCCATGCTCGCGATTGATGCGGGCCAGGATTTCCATGACATTGCGCGCGCTTTCCGGGTCGAGCGAAGCGATGGGTTCATCGGCCAAGATGACGCGGGCCTGCTGCACGAGGCAGCGGGCGATGGCCACGCGTTGCTGCTGACCGCCGGAAAGGGTGCTGGCCCGCCGGTCGGCGAAATCGGCCAAGCCGACGGCTTCAAGCGCCGCGCGAGCCGCCGAGATTTCCTCGGCCGAAAAATTCCGGAAGACACTCCGCCAAAAAGGCACGCGAACTAGGAGGCCGATAAGGACGTTGGTGAGCACGTCGAGCCGCCCAACCAAGTTGAACTGCTGGAAGATACAGCCGATTTCGGCCCGGCGTACCCGTACGTCCGAGACAATCCGGCCGTCGGACTGAATGAGGCCAGCGCCAATGGTGATCGGGCCCGAACCAGCATCCGCGGCCATGAAGCCCGGCAGGAGCCGCATCAAGGTGGACTTACCGGAGCCAGAGGCACCAAGGAGCGCGACGCATTCGCCGGGGGCTACTTCCAAACTTAAAGCGCGTAAGACCGGCCGGCCGGGGACATAGGACTTGGAGACTTCACGCAGGGAAATCCCTACGCCCCTAGACTGGTGGCTCTCGGGCATCACGTGTGGAGGCTGAGTCCGAGCGCGGCGGGGACGTCGGTCAACGCGCCGACCAGATGCGTCGGGCGGAGAGGGGCAAGTTGCTCGCGGGTATGGCTCGGTCCAGCGATGGCGATGTTCCAGCCCGCCGCCGCCGCGCGGCCTTCCCCGATATCGCTCGGGGTATCGCCGACATGGGCACACTGCCGCGGGTCGGTCACGCCACAGCGGCGCATGGCTTCCAGGAAGAGATCGGCCGCCGGGCGGCCGCGTGGAACTTCATCGCTGGTCACAACCGCATCCAAGGTGGCTGGGACGCTCCAGCCCAAGCGGGCCAGGATGACGTCGACGGTGGGTCGAGAAAAGCCCGTGTCTAAGGCGACCTTAATCCCGCGGTGTCGTAGGGCGGCGAAGATCTCCGCGGCCCCTTCCGCCGCACGGACGGAGGGGTGGGTGCGGTAATGCTCGTTGATGGCGTGCAGGAAATCGCGGTGGATTTCACTGACCAAACTAGGGGTGACCGCGTGGCCGACGCCCCGTTCCAAGGAAAGGGTGGCGAGCTCGGCGATCGCCAATGGCTTGGCCATGCCCATCCGGGTATTGGCCAACGCATCGTCGCAATGATAACCCGCCGCCCGGAGGGCTTGGCTCAGGCAACGGGCGACGTCGCTGTTGTCGTGCACCGTGGTACCCGCCATGTCGAAGACCACCAAAAGCGGGCGCGCGGGGTTTGCCATGCAACTATCTTACAGCCCCATCGTCACGGTCCGGTGCCAGCCCCGTGACTCTTCCGCACCCGGCCAGCCTCGGGTAGCTAGGCGAATCAGGCCGCGCCATTCCCTGCCCCTGAGGCAGGGAATGGCGGTTAACGGATAGCGAATGGCTCTGCCTCGGGTAGGGTTGGCACCGCGTCCCAACCTAGCCGCGCCTGTTGGGGTCTGGCTTCAGCGCGTTCACGCGATGGTGCCTGACCCCGTTCGGGCAGGCGCTTCCCCAGTGGGCATCGGGTTGTGGGCTGCGGGTACCGCGAAGTGATGCGGCCTTCAGCCGCGCATCCTTCCCGGTTCCCGGTCACCCTTTTCAGGAGACGCCTAGGTCGGTACGCAGTCCCGACCCTACCTCAAACAATGTCCCGCCGCCAAGCGGCGACACAACCCCTTGTCCCCTCGTGGCCGAAGGCCACGCGCCTCACCGCTTCACGCCGCGGAGTCCGGCGGTGAAGATCGGGCCATCCAAGAAGGGCTTCACGCCGGCGGGTGCACCGGCCTTCTCCATGAGGTCGCGCAGTTCGGCGTCCGGCTTGCCGACGAGGAACAGCGGCAGGTAACCACCGGCAGGTAACGCGCCGCCTTTCTTGTGCCAGGGCGCCGACTTGTAATCGATGGTGAGGAATGCCCCGTAGGCGCCGCCGGATTCACCGAGGACGATGGTGACGTCGGTATCCGAGCTCGGATCCATGCGCACCCAATCGCCATAGACGAAGTTGAAGTTGTTCGTCGGGGCGCGCGCCGGGAGCCCGGTCACGGGCTCGGTGGTCTGCCTCCAATCCGCGGCGTAATAGTTCTTCGAAGATTGGCCCGGCATGTGCTTGAGGCTGCCGTCGAGCACCAGCTTGCCGTTGACGATGACGAGGAGCACGTTGTCGCAACCGCCGACGAAACGGAATTGGTCCGCGAAGGGCGCACGGATCTTGCCGCGGTAGACGCCTAGCCACAGGACGGGAGCGACTTCCTTCTCCACGCCGAAGGCCTTGGGGGCCTCGGACGCGCTCATCGTCGGTTGGAAGATGCCGTTGGCCGACAGCACCGCATCGGCCTGGAAATACTTGTCGAGCGCCGTCGTCGCATCGCCGCGGGCGGAGACGATCTTGCGGATCGCGCGGAAGTAATCCGAGATCTCGTCATCGGTATAGCCGTAGGTGCTGACCCCGGGCTTGAGCGTGATGAGCGGCTTCTTGTCCTTGGCGCGCTTGATGTCCCAGAACTCGCCGATCAAACCGTTGCCCATCCCGCGGCCGCCGAAAAGCGAAACGAAGTTCTTGCCGGCGCCGACGCCCACGCCGAGACCACCACCCATGCCCCCGCCGGCCCCGCCGCCGAAGCCCTTCGAGGAGCCGCCGCCCATCAGGCCGGAATTCAGCGGGGACATCGCGACCGAAGGAAGATCCGGCAAGGCGATCGTCGCCGAGGCATTCTTGGTCGTGATGCGGTTCGGCGTCTTGGCCGTCGTCTTCGGGTTCTTCGGCTGCAAACGGGTCTGGAACTGCTTGGCCTGCGCGCCCGCGGACCCGCCCCCCGAACCCGTCGCAAAGCTATTCGGGTCTTTCTTCGATGACTCCTTCGTCACGGAGATGATCAAGAAGGCCGCGAGCAGCACCAAGAGCGCGTGGGTGGTCACCGAGACGATGAAACCTTCGCCGCCCAACCGTTGCCAGAGCGTGCGCCGGCGGTTGGGGACGACTTGATCGGACGGGGTGTCGGTCACGCGGGAACTATTAGTATTAGAAAGTAAACCGCAAGAAGGAGTCTGGCCGGCAGCCCAACGTCTCGGGCGGAACCAGCCGCCTAAACGCGTCAAAACCCACGGTTTATGACCGACCATGGAGTTTCCGCTTGCCCGTCTTCGCCGTAATCGCTTCCTCAACAGTCCTGGTTAGGAGGGGTGGCAGAGTGGTCGATTGCGTCTGATTCGAAATCAGATGAACCGCAAGGTTCCGGGGGTTCGAATCCCTTCCCCTCCGCCAGGAATTTTAGAAGGGATGAGA
>DBCN01000139.1 GCA_002293065.1 Opitutia bacterium UBA957 | reverse complement strand
GAGGAGTTGTGGTGGATGCCCCCGACGCGCGCGGCGGCCATGATCGCGTAGGTCGGCCGCTCCTGGGCGTAGAACGCACGCACCGCGGCGCCATCACGGAGGTCGAGCTCGGCCGACGTCCGGACGATGACCTGCGCATGCCCGGCGGCCTGCAGGGCGCGCACGATGGCCGACCCGACCATGCCGCGGTGCCCCGCGACGTAGATTTTGGCGGTGCGGTCCATCCGCTCAGCGGTTCTTGTGCGCGACGAGCTTCAGGTCCGAGTCGACCATCTTGTGGACGAGCTGCTCGAAGGAAGTCTGCTGCGGATTCCAGCCCAATTCGCGGATGGCCTTCGCCGGGTTGCCGAGGAGCTGCTCCACCTCGGTCGGGCGGAAGTAGCGCGGGTCGACGGCGACGAGCGTCTTGCCCGTCTTGCGATCGATGCCTTTCTCGTCGGCACCCACGCCCCGCCACTCCAACTCGATGCCGGCGCGGCGGAAGGCGTGCGTGCAGAATTCCCGCACCGTGTACATCTTACCCGTGGCGATGACGAAGTCATCGGGCTGGTGGTGCTGCAGGATGAGCCACATGCACTGGACGAAGTCCGGGGCGTAGCCCCAATCGCGCTGGGACGACAGGTTGCCGAGGAAGAGGCAATCCTGCCGGCCATGGATGATGTTTGCGACGGCCAGCGTGATCTTGCGCGTGACGAACGTTTCGCCGCGCCGCTCGGACTCGTGGTTGAAGAGGATGCCGTTGCTGGCGAAGATGCCGTAGGCCTCGCGGTAGTTGCGGGTGATCCAGTAGGCGTAGATCTTCGCGACGCCGTAAGGGCTGCGCGGGTAGAACGGGGTGGTCTCCGATTGCGGGACCTCCACGACCTTGCCGTAGAGCTCGGAAGTGGAAGCCTGGTAGATGCGGACCTTCTGCTCCATCTTCAGGATGCGGATGGCCTCGAGCAGGCGGAGGGTGCCGATGCCGTCGGTGTCGGCGGTGTACTCCGGCACGTCGAAGGAGACCTTCACGTGGGACATGGCGCCCAGGTTGTAGATCTCGTCGGGCTGGACGTCGCCGATGACGCGGATCAGGTTGGTGCTGTCGCCGAGGTCGCCGTAGTGCAACTTGATCTTCTTGACGTGGATATCGCGGACCAGGTCATCCATGTAGAGGTGCTCGATCCGTTCCGTGTTGAAGCTGGAGGAGCGGCGGATGAGTCCATGGACCTCGTAGCCCTTGTTGAGCAGGAACTCCGCGAGGTAGGAACCGTCTTGGCCGGTGATGCCGGTGATGAGTGCGCGTTTTTTCATATCGAGGTAAAAGGGGGCTTAGGCCTGCTTGCCTTGGGCGATGATGCGGGAACTGCTGTCGATCTTGGCGCCGAGGCCATCGATCAACCGGGCGCCATGCTTGTTGAGCACGACCATTTCCGGGATGTTTCCGGCATGTCGGTCGCCGCCCTTGCAGAAGACGGCTTCATGACCCGCGGCGCGGGCCTCGCTGATGAGCTGCTCCAAGGTCGCGCAGACCGACCCGTCCTGATCGACGGCGAGCACGGCGCGGTCGACGATGCCGAGGGCGGCGGTGACCGCCAAGCGGGTGTCCTGGTCGATGAACGACTTGCCTTTCTTGAGGGCGCCCTGGACGTCGTTGTTGACGATGACCCAGAGGATGTCGCCTTGGGCGCGGGACAATTCCAGCAACTCGAGATGCCCGCGGTGTAAGGGATCGAAGTAACCGCTGGTGATGGCGATACGCATGCGTGAAGTTAGTTGGGGATAGGAAAAATTATACTCTATGGGCAGTCTTTAAACTGCTTTTCTGCAAACGAGCGACTCGGGCAGGCTACCGCACGTGAAGGCGTTGGTCGCCGCACGTGAGGGAGGAGTCGACTGTCGGCCGAGCGTTCGGCCAAAAAACTTAGGCGTCCCTCGGAGGAGGGAGCATCAACGGGAAAAGCTCGAGGGCGCGGGCGTTCCAGCGACGGAGCCGGGTGAGCCGTTCGATGACCTCAGGGGAGGCCTGCGTGCCCTGGGCGCCGGCAACGATTCGTTCGAGGCTAGGACTCGATTGCTCGAGGGCGGGTAAGACCTGACTGCGGAGCAGGGTGACCAAAGACGCAGCCAAAGATGGGGTGGGCTGCCAGCGCTCCCGACGAGACCCCGGTGCCTTGACCGAGAGAATCATGCCGTGGTCCCTGAGGAACTTAAGTCCTTGACTGACAGAGCCTTTACTCATCCCAAGCCTCCCTTGAACCTGGTCGAAATCGACCGCGTCCGGGGAGGCGTAGAGGAGCGCATAGATCTCCGCCACCGAGCGAGGTACCCCTAAAATACCCGCCATTCTCACAAAAAACACGGCTAATTCGGCCTCATGCGCACTCAGGGGGGCAAAGGAAGGCCGACTCTTGCGACGGGCGGTTAGCTTGACGGCGGGGGGGGTCATTAGGCCGTGTGAGGGATGTCAGCGATGTTTCAATAATTTTTGAACATACGCAAGGGCTATTTCCCAGAATGAGTTAAAGCACCCAACGGCACTCCCCTCCCCGACCTTGCCACCCAAGGACCCTAGACTTAATTGTGCCTGCCTCCCATGCGACGTCTTACCCTGGCTTTCTGTGGTTGTGGATCCCGTGCCCGGACCTACGCGGGGATAGCCTCCGAGATGCCGGACCGCTTCGCCCTCGTCGCCGGGGCGGACCCGGTCGCTGGCCGGGTCGAGTTCATCCGCGGGAAATCCGACCGCCCCACGGACTTCAAGGGTTACGGTTCAGCCGAAGCCATGTTTGCGGCCGGCAAGCCCGCGGATGTGGTCGTCATCGGCACGCAAGATGCCCAGCACCGCGAGCACGCCATCCGCGCCATGGAGCTCGGCTGCGACCTGCTCCTGGAAAAGCCGGTCGCCCATCGCCTCGAAGACGTCCTCGCCGTCCAAGCCGCCGCCCGGCGTCTCGGCCGCCGCGTCGTCGTCTGCCATGTCCTTCGCTACACACCCTTCTACGCCAAAGTCGAAAGCCTGCTTCGCAGCGGCATCGTCGGCGAAATCGTGACCGCCAACTTCATCGAAGGCGTCCAACCCTGGCACCAGGCGCACTCCTTCGTCCGCGGGCATTGGTCCGTCGAAAGCAAGGCATCACCCATGATCCTGGCGAAGAGCTGCCACGACATGGACCTCTTGGCCTGGCTCATCAACCGGCCATGTTTGGCGGTTTCCTCGCATGGAGCACTGACGCAATTCACCGCGGCCCATGCCCCCACGGGCGCCCCCGCGCGCTGCACCGATGGCTGCCCCGCGGCCAACCAGTGCCCTTACGACGCGCACCGCTACGCCCAGCCCGAAGGCCGCCGCTGGCTGGGCATGGTCTATGACCGCGCGCAGGAAGCCACGGACGAGGAGATCTTCACGTGGCTCCGCACCAGCCCGTGGGGACGTTGCGCCTTCCGTTGCGACAACGACGTCGTCGACCATCAAGTGCTCGCCCTGAAATTCACGGGCGAAGTGACCGCGACCTTTACGATGACGGCCTTTGACGAAGGTCGGCACCTCGAGATCTTCGGCACCAAAGGCGTCCTGCGCGGCGGGGCTTTCGTGAAGAAGCATCTCGGCTGCGACTTGGTCTTCACCCCCCACGGCTGGAACCAGACCGCGGAGAAGATCACCGTGGAGACTCCCACCGGCGGGTATGCGGGGCATGGCGGCGGTGACGCCGGGCTGATGGCCACGCTCCATGCCGAACTGACCGGAGCCGATGCCTCCGCGATGCGCACCTCCCTCGAGGTCTCGATCCAAAGCCACCTCATGGCCTTTGCGGCGGAAACCTCCCGCAAAGAAGGCCGCACCGTGGTCATTGAGACCTCGGCCGGCTAAAGACTTCCACCTTGGCGCCCCCTTGGGGATTCGAACCCCAGTTACCTCAGTGAAAACGAGGTGTCCTGGACCGGGCTAGACGAAGGGGGCTTCCGGTGGAGAGTCGGAACTTACGGACCGGCACCCCTTGGTCAAGTTTTTAGGCGAGAGACAAAAAAGGGGTGCGTCGGACGACGCACCCCCAATTTCCTAGGTTTTTGGCCGATTTCTTAGAAGCGCTTGCGGTAGCCCGCGTTCACGCCGATCGAGTTGCCGTTACCCTGCTCATAGGACAAGCCGATCGAGAAGGTGGAATTCTCGTCCGGGCCGAAGTTCAGGGACGGGCTGACGTAGAACCCCGAGCCTGCGCTCACGCGCAAGCTGGAGGTGTAGGTCGTATTGATGCCCGTGGCGTTCGTGGAGGTGAAGTCGCTGAACTCGCCCGAGAACTGCTTCACGTAACCGAGGTCCATGGATAGACGGTAACGCCAATCGCCGCGACCCTCTTCCCACATGTGGTGGAGCCCGGCTCCAAGACGCGCCGACGATTGCGCGACCGAGCCGGAGGAGACGGACATCGCGTCGGCCTGTCCGGACTCCGCGAGGCTCGACAACTTGGTCGACGCATACTGAACCCCGATGAAGGGCGTGATGAAGGTGTCGGCCGACTTCAGGGCGATGACGGTGCCGAGGCGACCCCACACGCCGTACGTCGTGGCGGTCGGCGACGAGGTGTTGGTGTTGCCGGACCCGATGACCGAATCGCGCGTGATCTCCGACGACAGGCGGGCGACGGAAACACCCGCATCCAAGGAGAGCTGGCCGCGCATCGCCACCGTGCCAACGAAGGCATTGGCCGCGAAGCCGGTACCGGATGCGCTGGTGGACGAGTCGCCGGAAAGCGAGAAGTGCTGGGCCGTGAGGGAGTAACCGGCAACGCCATCGACGCCGACCTGCGAGGTGTAGCCAGCGGTGACGCCGTACGTCGTCGCCTTGTTCTCGAGCTCGCCGGAGGCGCCCACCGTGGCCTTGCCGCCGATGGTGTCGACGTGCCACTCATTCGAGAGGATCGTCAGGCTAGCGCGGTCGAAGCGACGGAGCTCGAGACGACGCGCGGCGTTGTTGATGTTCTGCTGGAAGAGCGTGCCCGCCGCCGTGACGGTGCCGGAGGCGCCATACGGGGTGAGGTTATCCAGGGCGACCTGGAGGCCAGCGTCGCTGAGGATGGCCAAGCCGCCACCGACGGAGTTGTACGATGCAGCCGGCGTGGAACGGTAAACGTCGTCCGCGGTGCCCAGCAGGGTGTCGACACCGTTGTTCACCAGGACCGAGTCCACCTGCGTGATGGATTTGATCGAAGCCAGCAACGAAGCCGGGGCCTGGAAGGCGTCGTAATCAGACGGAGCGCGGACCACATAGGCGGCGAGTTCGCCGGCCTGACCACTGGCATCCGTCGGATAAGAGAGGACGTAGCGGAAGGGGCTGATGCCCTGCGAGGTGATTTGGGAGGCTGGGATCACCGAGGTGAAGCTCGCCGCGCCCGCGCCAACGGTGTCCTTGAAGAGGACGAAGCGACGGCCGAAGGCCGGGTTGACCGGGGCGGCCGGGTTCGCGTCGTACTGCTTCAAGGTGATCGTGCCCGTGCCGCCATTGTTGAGGTCGGCCGTGCCGGTGAAGCGGACTTGGTCGTTATAGGTGCCATTGGCCTCCGTACCCGAAAGCTCCATCACGAAGGCGCCCGTATTGGTCACGTTGCCGTTCACGGTGACGATGCCGGGCGAGTAGCCGGGGGCGACGGTGCCGTTGTTGACGAAGTTGGCGTTGGCCGCCATGGAGCCGATGACCGCTTGGCCGGACAAGGTGCTGCCCGCGCCGACGGTGACGCCGCCGCTGACCGCGATGGCGTTGGTGCCGGTCGTGCCGAGGACGACTTTCGCCCCGGACTGCAGGCTCAAACCACCCGCGAAGGATCCATCGATGGTGAGGATGCCCGTCGGACCGGACGCGGCCCCGAGGACGTTCAACATGCCCGTGGTGCTGGTCGTGGTGAAGCCGGACGTGCCCAAGGTCGGGGCGGAGGCGTCCTGCTGGATGGACAGGCTACCGCCCTTAAGCGAGACACTGCGACCGCCCAGGATTTGGTTGGCGACCGGCGTGACCAAGAGCGTGCCCGCCTCGATTTCATAAGCGGAGAAGATCGGGTCCGCGACGATGCCCAGGTTGGCGTTCAGTTCGCCGGCACCCGTCTTGATGAACTTGACGGCGCCCGCCACGCCGGTGATCGACGTGCTGAAGGTCGCCGGCGAGCCCGCGGCCACGTTGACGGCCAAAGAGCCGGCGTTGAGCGTGATGACCGTCGCACTATTGAAGCGCGAATCGATCTCGAGGTTACCCGCGGTCGAGCCGGAGCCGACCGACAAGGAAATATTGCCTCCCAGCTGCGCATCGAGCGCGGCGTTCGTGAAACTGGCGCGGCCGGGTCCGACGAAGGTGAGCTGCGAGGCGACGCCACCGACCGTCCCGACGAAGCTCGTGTTGATGGCCTGATTGATCGTGACGGCACCACCGGTGTCGAAGTTCAAATCGGCGCCCGCGGAACCATTGACCCCGGCGATGGAGTTCTGGCCGCTCTGATGAAGGGTGACGGCATCGCCCAAGGTGACGGCGGCCAACGAGGCTCCCGCCGTCAGATAGACGTTCGAGTTATCGTTCGTCGTGTTCGTGATTTCCAGCGTGCCCTGCGAAGTTGGGCTGAGACCCACGATCTGGGCTCCCAGGTTGCGCTCGCGGAAGCCGTCCAAACGAACCTCGAGCGTCGAACCCGCGGCGATCGAGGCGTTGATCAGGTCGATTGACGCATTGCCGACGCCGTTGGCGCGCGTGTCCAGCACGGTGAGCTTACCACCCAAGACTTCGTAGGCCGAAGCCGTGGCGCCACCGTTGGAGAGGGTGATCTGGCCGGCACCGGTCTTCAGGATGGTGCCCGCGCCCGTCACCGGACCCGTGAAGGTTTCCGCCACGGCGAGGTCATCGTTGTTGAAACCGATCTTGGCGCCGGCGGCGACATTGAGGGTCGCGCCACCGAAGCCAGTGATGGTGCCGATCAGGCTACCCGACTGGACGTCGATGGAATTGATGACGTTGGCGGAGGTGGACGGACGGAGCAGGTTGAGCGCACCGAGCGCCGCCGTGCTGCCGGAAGGACGGATTTCGTTGAAGACGATGTCCGGCGCACCGGTGATGCGACCGCTGTAGGTCGTGGTCGCACCCGCAGAGGCCTTCAGGGTCAGGGTCGAGTTGGTCCCGATGAGCGTCGAGGCCGCATCGCTCGTGACGTTGGCGAGGTCCTGGTCGAAGCCCGACACATCCAGCGTCGCGCCCGCACCTAAGGTGATGGAGGAAGCGTTATGGAAGGCGGACTCGGTGTTCACCACCAAGGTGCCACCGAGGACCTCGACGGCTCCGGTCAGCGAGAGGGGAACGTTTAAGGTGAGCGTGCCATCGCCGGCTTTTTCGAACTTACCGGCACCACGGACGTCACCGAGCTGGAAGGCCAAGGGGCCATTCAGGGCGGTGGTGGTCGGCGCACTCAAGGTCACCGTCGAAGCGAGGTCGTCGATGGCGACGATGGTGCCGAGGAGACCTGCATAACCGGTGATGCTGTTGTCGAAGACGCGCGTGCCGACCTGGAGGCCGGCGGTGGAGGTGACGCCAAACGTGGCGCCAGCGGCGGCCTGCGTCCCGGCTTGGAAGTTCCAATCGCCGAAGGATTCTTCGACTTTGACCGTGCCCGTGGTGAGCGCGGTGGTGACCGTATCAAGGGTGATCGAGTTATCGGTCAGCGAGACGATCTTCGTGCCGGGCTGGATGCCCGTGCCGCTCACGGTCTGGCCAACCGCAAAGCCAACGGTGCTGCTGACGTTGATCAGCGCGCTGAGGGCAAGTTGCGAGGCGGTCGCGCTCGCGACGGTGTCGCGGAACGTCGTGCCCGCGGCGAGCTGCACCACGCCGAACGTTTCCGGCGGGCCGAACACGCCCGGGAGATTGGAGCCATGAACCTTGCCGGCCTGGATATCGAGGAGCCCACCGCCCAGCACAGGGTCGGCCATGTTGACGCCACCGATGACCGTCAAGGTACCCGCACCAACCTTCGTCACGATGCCGGAGCCGGACAGGCTGCCGGTCCAAGAGAGATCGGTGGGGGTGTTGATGAGGAACGAACCACCGCGATCGACGTTCAAGACGCC
>DBCN01000110.1 GCA_002293065.1 Opitutia bacterium UBA957 | reverse complement strand
CTGCAGTCCGGTGTGCTCACGCGCCTGGACCTCGCCTTCTCCCGCGACCAAGCGGCCAAGATCTATGTCCAGGATCGGATGCGTGAAAACGCCGTCGAACTCTGGCGGTGGCTGCAGGCGGGGGCCTACTTCTACGTCTGCGGCGATGCCAAGCGCATGGCCAAGGATGTCGATGCGGCCTTGCATGCCATCGTTGCGGAGCAGGGTGGCCTGACGCCCGAAGCCGCGGTGGATTGGGTCAAGCAGTTCAAGAAGGACGGCCGCTACCAGCGCGACGTTTACTGAACCTGCGCCGAGCTGCTTCGGACCCTTTTTCGCAAAGAAACGGGGTCTGGGCCTGTTTTCGCCACTTGCCTCGCAGGCGTTTTGCCTGCACATCAAAGCCGATGCATCTGACGCATAATCCTCGGGTAGCTTTGGTCACCGGTGCCGGTCGCGGCATCGGTAAGGCCATCGCCGAACGCCTCGCCTCGCATGGACACACCGTGCTCTGCGTCTCGAAATCCGAGACCTGCGTCGCCGTGGCCAACGACATCCTCGCCAAGGGCTGGAAGGCCAAGGCTTTCCAGGTCGACGTCTCCGACGCCGCCGCGGTCGCCAAGGCCTGCGAGCAGATCAACGCCGAGTTCGGCGCCGTCGAGATCCTCGTCAACAACGCCGGCATCACCCGCGACAAACTCGTCATGGCGATGTCCGAGCAGGATTGGAACGACGTCATCTCCACCAACCTTTCCTCTGCCTTCTATTGGACGAAGGGCCTCGTCCGGCCGATGACCAAGAAGCGCTGGGGCCGCATCATCAGCATCTCGTCCGTCACGGGCGTGCAGGGTAACGCGGGCCAGGCCAACTACGCCGCCGCCAAGGCCGGGCTCCATGGCCTCACCATGACCCTCGCCCGCGAGCTCGCCGGCCGCAGCATCACGGCTAATGCCGTCGCGCCGGGCTTCATCACCACCGACATGACGGGGGAGCTTTCCGACGAAATTAAGCAGAAGATCCTCGGGGTCATCCCGCTGGGTCGTTTTGGCTCGGTCACCGATATCGCCGCTATGGTCGATTTCCTTGCCTCGGAAGAGGGGGGGTACATCACCGGTCAGGTGTTTTCGGTTGACGGAGGCATGGCCATCTGACACCCAGAACCCACTCCTAATCACCACTTTACCATGCCTGAAAACATCGAAAAACGCGTCACCGACATCATCGTCAAGCAGCTCAGCGTGAACCCTGAGCAGGTCACCGCTGCCGCCGGTTTCCAGACCGACCTCAAGGCCGACTCCCTCGACCTGGTCGAGATCATCATGGCTTTCGAAGACGAGTTCGGCATCGCCTCGATTCCGGAAGACAAGGCCGCCTCCATGAAGACCGTGGGCGACGCCATCGAGTTCATCAAGGCCAACGCCACCAAGTAATCTCCCGCGGGTTATTTTAGCCCGTACCTGTGAGCACCGCTAGCCAGCCCCGCAGAGTAGTCGTCACCGGCATTGGTTGCCTGTCGGCTCTCGGTCCGGACACGGCGAGTTTCTGGGACGCCTTGATCAAGGGTCGTTCCGGGATCTCCCGTATCACCCGTTTTGACCCGACGGACTTCCCCTCGAAGGTCGGTGCTGAAATCCGCGATTTCGATGCCGGCAAGTTCATGGACCCGAAGGAGGCCAAGCGCAACGACCGCTACACCCAGTACGCCGTCGCCGCTTCCCGCATGGCCATCGAAGACGCCAAGGTCGACACGACCAAGCTCGATGCCGAACGCTTCGGCGTGATCATCGGTTCCGGTATCGGCGGCATGGAAACCATCGAGAACCAAGCCCGCGTGCTCATCGAACGTGGCCCGAGTCGCGTTTCGCCTTTCACGATTCCTTCCTTGATCGCCAACATCGCCTCCGGCGTCGTGGCCATCGAGTTCAAGGCCAAGTCCGTCAACTACGGCGTCGTCTCCGCTTGCGCCTCGGGTTCCCACGCCCTCGGGGAGGCCATGCGCCATATCCGCGACGGCCATGCCGACATCATGCTCTCCGGCGGTTCGGAAGCGGCCATCACCCGCCTGGGGTATGCCGGTTTCTGCAACATGAAGGCCATGTCGACCGACTTCAACGACACGCCCGAAAAGGCGTCGCGGCCGTTCGATAAGCTCCGCGATGGTTTCGTCATGGGCGAAGGCGCTGGCGTCCTCGTCATCGAGTCCCTCGAGCATGCCCAAGCCCGCGGCGCCCGCATCTACTGCGAACTCGCCGGTTACGGCGCCACCTGCGATGCCTACCACATCACGGGTCAGGATCAGGAAGGGAAGGGCCTCGCGCTCTGCCTGAATCGCGCCTTATCCGAGGCTGGCATCGCGAAGTCCGAAGTCAGCTACATCAATGCGCACGGCACTTCGACCCCGATCAACGATCGTTGCGAGACGCTGGCCATCAAGCGCGTCTTCGGCGAACAGGCCCCCAAGATCGCCATTTCCTCGACCAAGTCGATGACCGGTCACCTCCTGGGTGCCGCCGGTGGCGTGGAAGCCGCGGTGTGCGCTCTCGCCATCCACCATGGCATGGTTCCGCCGACGATGAACCTCGAGAATCCCGACCCCGATTGCGACCTCGACTACGTGCCTAACCAGGCCCGCAAGATGCAGGTCAACGTGGCCATCTCGAATAACCTCGGTTTCGGCGGACATAACGCCTCCTTGGTTTTCAAGGCGCTTAAATAAGCCTCTCTGCTGGAACTTCTGGGCTTGGTGGGGTTACACTTTTAACCCTCTCCCTCCTATGCGCCTCCCTTGCCTCGCTGCCCTTGTTGTGTCGGCCAGCCTGCCTCTCGCGGGTTGGAGCCAAGAAGTCGCCCCCCCCGCCCACGTCAAGGTCTCCACGACATTTACGAAGCGTGACGCCAGCGGCAAGGTGGAGACCATTGCTTCCCCGTCGGCGGTCGCGGTCTCGGGCAAACAGGCGACGATTGGCGTGAGCAGCAACGACGGTGGCATCACCTTCAGCGTCACCCCGACCGTCGGGCCGGATGGAGCGATTGCCTTGAAGATGGATACGCAGGTGAAGACCAAGGCCGACCCGGCCACCCAGAATCCCGACGAGATTCGGCGCAAGCAGAAGGAAGCCGCCCGCCAGAAGTCCAACATGCCGATCTTCCATTCGGCGATTCCGGCGGAAGGGCTTTATTCCATCGAAGACATCGCCGGTGCCCGTCGCTGGTTGAAGATCGGTCGCGTGGTCGATGGCTGGACCCTCAAGTCCTATGACGAGAAGCGCGAAGTCCTCACCCTGGCCCAGCTCGGCAAGGTGCAGGAACTGACCTTGCATAAGGCGATTGTCGATGGCCTGGCGGTGACCTACGGTAACACCACCACGGCTTCGGTGAAGTCAGGTGAGTCGACCAAGTTCACGACCCCCGAAGGCGTCGAGGTCGAGGTGAAGGTGGAAGTGATCCAGATGACCAAGTAAGCGACCGTCAGTCGGCGAGGGCGGCTAACCAGCTTGCCGTTTCCGCGGCGATTCCATGCTTGTTGAGGCCCGCGCTGATTTCCGCATGCGTTGGCTCCTGTACGGCATGCTTGGGGTCGTTGGGGAGGTCGGGGCGCGCCTTGCGGACCAAGGCCCAAGCGGCCCAAGCTCGCCATTTCTTGAGGTCGGCCCGGTCACCGCGCACGCGATCGGCGAGGTGCTGGTAGTGGACCCGGGCATTGCCGGTGAAGGCGTCGCCGGGCTGCGAGACCAGCCAGCGGATGGCCGCATAGGGCACCGGATAGTTGCGCAAGGCTTCATCCGTTGCGGCGACATCGCAATACAGCGCGCGGTCGACCGCCAACAAGGCTCGGGCGGGCAGTCCCTCCAGCCAAAGCTGCTGCCCGTATTCCAGGCAGAGCATGTAAAGCTCGGCCCCGCGCTCTTCCCGATGCTCCGCGAGGTCGCGCCAACTCA
>DBCN01000070.1:954-6590 GCA_002293065.1 Opitutia bacterium UBA957 | reverse complement strand
GAGATCCTCTTCTGGCCCGAAGGCGCGCCGATGGACCTCGACAAGATCGGCCCCGTCCGCGGCGGCAACCCGATCCTCTTTCCGTTCATGGGACGCAACTACGCCGACGGCGAGAAGTTCGCCTGGAAGGCCGCCGACGGCGTCAAGCGACCGATGCCGCAGCATGGCTTCGCCCGCGACTCGGCGTTCGAGATCCTCGAGAGCGGCCCCAAGCACGCCGTGGTCCGGCTGATCCAGGACGAACGCGGCCGGAACTGCTATCCCTTCGCCTACGACTTCAGGGTCCGCTTCGACTTCCTCGAGCTGTTCCTGCGCATCACCTTCGAATTCGAGAACCGCGACGCCCAGCCGCTGCCTTGGTGTGCCGGTCACCATTTCTACTTCACGCTCCCGTGGCACGCCGGCCTGAGCCGCCGCGACTACGTCGTGAAGATCCCCTCGAAGAAGCAGTGGCGCCACGCCGCCGACGGCAAGCTCGTGCCTTTCGCCGAACTCAAGGGGGTCGAGGCGATCGGATTCGACAGCCCGCACCTCTCGGACTGCATCTTCACGAACCTCAAGTCGGCGACGGTCAGCTTCGGCCCGAAGTCGGGCGAAGAAGACATCAGCGTGAAGGTCGGCGAAGAGCCGATCCCGGGCGCATGGGCGAGCGTCGTCACCTGGACGCCCGACCCGGAAGCGCCTTATTACTGCGTCGAGCCTTGGATGGGCCCGCCCAACAGCCCTGAACACAAGAACGGGCTCCGTTTCGCGGAGCCCGGTCAGGTCGACACCTTCGTCACCGAGGTGTCTTTGATGTAAGCCTCGCGGCTTACTTGCTGCTGTTGCTGTTGAGGGGCAGCTTGCCCTTCGACTTCGTCGGGGCCTTCTTCGCGGCCGGGGCCGGAGCGACGGGCTCGACGACCGGAGCGACCACGGGGGTCAGGCCGGCGGCCGGGACGAGGTTGGCGTCGCCGGCGCCATCGGTGACCGGGGACGGGCCCTTTTCAGGACCCATGCAACCAACGAGGACGGCGGAAAGGAGGGAGAGAACGAACAGATTGCGTACCATGGCAGTGAGGTTAGGTTAGGGGTGACTCTACCTCGCATGGCTCGACGCACAAGCGCAGATTCCGGCCCCCTCACCCTGTTCATCTGCACGGGTAATTTCTACCGTAGCCGCCATGCGGAGGCCCTGTTCAACTGGCACGCGGCCCGGGCGGGCCACCCGGCGCGGGCCTTTTCCCGCGGGTTGCTGACCTCCCTGGTGGCCGATGAGCCCACCCTGCTTTCCCGGGACACCGAACGACGCCTGCGGGAACTCGGCATCCCCCTGGAGCTGACCGGAGCGGCGCCCACCCAGCTGCGCCGGGAGGACCTGGAGCGAGCGCACCGGACCATCGCCCTGAAGAAAGACGAGCACCATGCCATGATGCTCCAGGCTCACCCCGAATGGGCGGACCGGATCGAATATTGGTCGGTGCACGACATCGACTGCGCCCATCCGGACCAAGCGCTGCCTCAGATCGAGGAGCAGGTCCTCGAGCTGATGCGCACGCTGCGGATCTGATCCGCGGAGGCCTCAGGCGGCCGAACCGGCGCCGGCGCGACGCAACGCTTCCAGATGCGAAGCCGCCTGATTGAGCAGGCCGCGCATCTCGACCATCGTCTCCTGGGCTACTTCGGCCTTGGTCGTAGCGGCTTCCTTGAGGGCTTCCGCGCGACGGCCCAGTTCGGCGGCCAGCTCGTGGGCGGCGGCGATCGTCCTGGCCTTGAGTTCGCGGGTACGCACGTCGAGGCGGGCGGCGAGGGAGTCGATGTCGCGACCGAGGGTGCGGCTCTGTTCCTTGAGTTCGGCGGCCATGATGCGGGAGTCCGGCACACGGCGCAGGTCCTGGGTGAGGCCGACCTTGGAAAGGGTCCAGATGATCCACTTGGTCGGGTCGAACTGCCAGGGCTTCACGCCGTTGCGGTAGTCGTGCTGGAACTCGTGGTGATAGTTATGGTAACCTTCGCCGAAGGTCAGCAGCGCGACGACGCCGCTGTCACGGGCGCTATGGTCGGTCGAATACGGGCGGCGGCCGATCATGTGGCAGAGCGAGTTGATGCAGAAGGTGCCCTGCTGGACGACGACCGTGCGGAGCAAGCCGGCGATGAGGAAGGCGGCCAAGGCGGTCATCCACGGGGATTCGTAGCCATTGAAGTAACCCCAAGCCCAACCCAGCAGGGTCGGGGTGACGAAACCAACGGCGAAACCAATCCACTGCACATAGCGGTGCTGCCACATCACGAGGGGGTCGGCTTCAAGGTCCTTCACGTTGGTGACGGGGGGCTTTGGCTTCAGACGGAAGAGCAACCAACCGATATGGGCGTAAAAGAAGCCCTTCGAGATGTCGTACGGGTCCTCGTCTTCATCGACATGCTTGTGGTGGATGCGGTGGTCGGCGGACCAATCCAGGGCGGAGTTCTCGAAGGACGCGGCGCCGAAGAGGAGGACGAACAGCTTCACGGGCCACTTGGCCTTGAAGGAGAGGTGGGAGAAGAGGCGGTGGTAGCCCAAGGTGATGCCGAAACCGGTGGCGTAGTAGTAGAAAACGAACATCGCCCAGATGAAGGGCCACCCCTGCACCTTGCCCGGATCACCCGCGGCCAGATGATACTGGTTCCAAAGGAACCAAGGCACCACGGTCAGCGACAACAAGGCCGTACCAATCAAGAAAATGGAGGTGATCCATTCGATGCGGTAGATCGGGAAATTCCTAAACTTCATACCAGCCGAGATTGCGGAGCGGAATCGGGAGTGGCGAGACGAATCGAGGCCGTGGAAAAACGGCTCTTTCGATTACCTAACAACGGCGCCCTCCCGAAAACGCATCAAAAAATGCGTTTTTCTCGTAATGCTCCGCATTAGCAAGCGGACTTAAGAATCACTCGCCGCGGGCGCGCCGACGACCGAGTGAATTCTTCACCGCGAAGATACGCACCGGTTCGCGCGTCTTCACCCAAACATTCTTCTCCTTCAGGAGTTTCGGCGGTAAGCTCTGGCACGCATCGCCAAAAGAAGTCACGGGCACGCGCTCGCCTTTGGGAGTGTTATTGAAAGCGGAAGCCGTTTCGGCGATCTTTTCGGCGACCTCGCGCGGATCGTCGTCCTCGAGGATTTGGACGACCCACCCCACGAGGTCCTTGGGAAGGCCCTCCTCGGGTTCGCTGACCAAGACGAGGTGCTGTTTCTTCGCCGGCTTCTCGCGCTCGACGACATCCTCCGCCGCCGCTTCGCGGATTTGGTTGAGGATGGCAGCGGCCAAACGGACATCCACGCCGTTTTCCTTCAGGACTTTCTGCACGAGTTCGATGTCTACCTTGGCCATAGGCCCCTAACAGAGACCAAGCCCACCCGCTTGGGAAGCCGGAGTTATTCGCAACGCCCCAGGCCGAGGGCGGGGGCGGCCTCATTATTAATCCCAATCCCCCATCCCCCTTCACCTATCCCCCATCCGCTTCCCCCATTCGCTTCCCCATCCCCTATCCCCTATCCCCTCCTTTCAATACCTTGCCTCCCCCTCCCTTCCGCTCCTTAACCAAGGCGATGCCGGAACAGACCAAAGTCATGGGTAAGGATTGGGCGGAGGCTCGCCGAGAAGGGAGCGTCGACCGTTTACGCCTGACGTTGCAGACCGCCTTGGCGAACCAGACGGCGATCACGTTCGAGTTGGGCTGCGGCCATGGACATTGGCTCGCCGCTTACGGGGCGGCCCATCCGACGGAATTCTGCGTGGGCATCGACCTCGTCACCCACCGCGTCGAGCGCTCGCAACGCAAGCAGGCCCTGGCCAAGCTTACGAACGTGGTCTTCCTGAAGGCCGAAGCGACCGAGTTCCTCGACGCTTTGCGGCCGACGCAGCAACTCGCCAAGATCTTCATCCTTTATCCGGATCCTTGGCCGAAGAAGCGGCACCAGAAAAACCGTTTCATCAACGCGGCGAACCTCGATCGCCTCGCGGACCATGCCGTCGCCGGCGCCACGTTGCATTTCCGCACCGACTCGGAAGCCTACCACGACTGGACGCGCGAACACCTCGCGGCGCATCCCCGTTGGCAGCTCGTCGAAGGAACCCCGTGGCCCTTTGAGCGGACGACGTTCTTCGAGGACATGATGAAGGCGAAGCGAGATCTGCTCGCGGTCCGCTTGCCTTAATTAGGTCAATCTTTGCCCCATCGGGGGATTGTTAAAATCTGGCACGCGTCCCGCTTTCCCTTGCCTAGTTAACAATCATATCTAGTCATTTAGCCGTGAAGTCCTTCCGCCACACCCGCATCACGTTTACGATTGGTCCGGCCACCGAGTCCGAGGCCAATTTAGAGGCGATTATCAAGGCCGGAGCCGATGTGGTCCGCCTGAATATGGCTCACGCCGACCACGCCTGGGTCCGGGCCACCGTCGCGCGGGTGCGTAAAGTCAGCCAAAAGGTCGGCAAGGAATTGGCCGTGATGATGGACATCAAAGGTCCCGAAATCCGGACCGGCGCCCGGACCGAACCGACCCAATTGACCACCGGCCAACTCGTGGACGTCACTGGCTCCACCGACCCTAAGTCCGACGGGGATATCCTCATCATCCCGACGAATTACCCCAAGATGATCAACGCGGTGCCGGTGGGCGGCATCGTCCTCGTCGACAACGGACTCATCCAGCTGCGCGTGCTCGAACAGAAGGCCGACCGCCTCCGCTGTAAAGTGGAACAGCCTGGCCCGCTCGGTAGCCGCCGCCACATCAACCTTCCCGGCGTCAAGGTCGACCTCCCTGCCCTCACCGACAAGGACCGCGCCGACGTGGCCGTCGGTTGCGAGGTCGGGGTCGACTTCTACGCATTGTCCTTCGTGCGCGAGGCAGCCGACGTCGACGCGCTCCGCGCCCTGCTGCTCGAACATCATTCCAAGGCCCACATCATCGCGAAGATCGAGGACCAGTCGGCCATCGAACACCTCGGCGACATTCTCCGCGCCACCGACGCCCTCATGGTGGCCCGCGGTGACCTTGGCATCGAAATCCCCTACGAGACCCTGCCGCTCATCCAGCGCAAGGCCGTCGCCATGGCCATCGCCGCCCGCAAGCCGGTCATCGTCGCGACGCACATGTTGGAGTCGATGATCCAGAACCCGGTGCCGACCCGCGCCGAGGTGACCGACGTCTCCAATGCCGTCCTGGAACTGGCCGACTCGGTCATGCTTTCGGGCGAAACCACCACGGGCAAGCACCCCATCCGTTGCGTCGAGGTGATGTCCCGCATCGCCTCCACGACCGAACGCGAACTCCCGGTCGTGCTCTCCGCGGAACAACCGAACGAGACCCCGAAGATCAAACTTCTCCGCGCCGCGGCCAGTTTGGCGCAGGACCTCGGCAACGCCGGGATCATCGCGTTCACGCGCAATGGCGACGTCCCGCGCACGCTCTCGTCCCTCCGTGCCGTGGGTTCGCCCATCTACGCTTTCATGGAAGAGGAAGCCGTCCATCGGAAGATGTCCCTCCTCTGGGGCGTCTCGTCCTTTCAGATGCCCTTCAGCCCAAAGGCGGACGAGAACATCACCGCCGCCTTGGTCCGCCTCCGCAACGAAGGCCTCTGCCAGCCCGGCCAGGTCCTCGTGATCGTGACCAA
>DBCN01000070.1:0-885 GCA_002293065.1 Opitutia bacterium UBA957 | reverse complement strand
CCGCCCGAAGGCACGGAATTGAGCTGAGGGAGGGCATCAACGGCAGAGCAGTGCAACGGTGCAAAACGGCCTTCGGCCTGTGCAACGGTGCAAACGTGCATGGGCGGTTGAAACGTTGGTGCATGGGGATGCCACGGATCGGCTTTCGCCTCTATTTCCAAGCAACGGTTCAACCCCGACGTTAGACCTCAAAATACCGCTTCGCCAACGCCTGCGTGCCGCAGTCGCCATCACCGGCGGCGACGACGTCGGCATAGAGTTTCGCGGCGAGCTCGAGGCCGGGCAGCGAGAGTTTCTGCTCGCGGCAGACTTCCAGCGCGAGGCCGATATCCTTGACGAAGTGCTTCACGTAGAAGCCCGGGGCGAAGTCGCCCTTGAGCACGCGCGGCGCCAGGTTGAGCAAAGCCCAGCTGGAAGCCCCGCCGCCGGAAAGCGCCTTCAGCACGGCTTCCAAGTCGAGGCCATTCGCACGCGCAAACGCCAAGGCTTCGGCCATGGCCACCATCCCGGAAGCGATGGCGATTTGATTAGCGAGCTTGCAGAGCTGGCCGGCACCCGGGCCACCCTGCAAGGAGATCGTCTTGCCCATGGCCTCAAAAAGCGGGCGGGCTTTTTCGTAATCCGCCGAGGCACCCCCGACCATGATGGTGAGCGTCGCCTCGCGGGCGCCGCGGTCGCCACCCGAGACGGGCGCGTCCAAGGGCAGGCAACCTTGGGCCGTCGCTGCCGCCGCCAGCTGGCGGGCCAACGAGGGACTGGAGGTCGTCATGTCGATGAGCAGACAGCCGGCGCGAGCCGTGCTCAGGAAGCCCTGCCAGACTTCTTCGACGTCATTCGGATAGCCGACCATGGAGATGGCGGCGTCGGCCCCTTGCGCGGCCGCGG
>DBCN01000159.1:5746-13217 GCA_002293065.1 Opitutia bacterium UBA957 | reverse complement strand
GGGCGTGGTTTACCGCGCCCTCCTTGCTTGGAGGGCAAGGCAAAGCCTTGCCCCTACCCAAGGCAGGACGTGCGTCAGCCTTCGCCGCCCGCGTGCGAACGGACGCGACGCAGTCGCGCCCCTACCAGTAAGCAGGACAGCACGTGGTGCTGTCCCTACCTCACAATCCTCTAGCCAACCACACTCTAGCCAACCAGTCCTCTAATTACGCCTCTTCCAGCACCCTGGCAGGTGATCCTGATAGACCCCGATGGCTTGCAGGGTGGCGTGCATAATCGAGGGGCCGACGAATTTCATGCCGCGCCGGCGGAGTTCTTTGGAGAGGTGTTCGGCTAAGGGCGAGGTCGTGGCCATGCGATCACGCTTGGCCGGGAAGGCCTTCGCTTGCGTCCAGAGCCAAGCATCGTAGCTGCCATGCTCGGCTTGGATCGCCAAGAAGGCGCGCGCGTTGCCGACGGCGGATTCAAGTTTACCGCGATGGCGGACCAGCCCCACGTTCTGCATGAGGGCGTCGACTTTCTTCCCGTCGAAGCGCGCGACTTTCTTGGGGTCGAACCGCGCAAAGGCTTTACGGTAATGCTCGCGCTTGCGGAGCACGGTCAGCCAAGAGAGGCCCGCTTGCGCGCCTTCGAGGATGAGCTGCTCGAAGTGCAGTCGATCATCGTGCACCGGTACGCCCCATTCGTCATCGTGATACGCGACGTACAACGGGTCATCCCCGCACCAAAAGCACCGCGCCTTGGGCTTCGCCACGGTCAACCTTTGGCGGATAGCCCGCGCAGCCAGGTGACCCAACCAGCCGGCAGTCCGCGCGCCAAGGCGCCCCGAACGATCTTTTCGTGGTAAAGCTTGGAGGGGAGGTGCGGGCCGGTGACGTCGATCACCTTAAAGGCATCGCATTCCAACGGGCAGTCTTCGACTCCGGCTTCCCAGACGGTGACGGTGACGCGCTTATAGGAGTCTCCTTCAGCTTCGGCGAGGCGCTTCCAGTCATCCAGCGTGAGTTCGTAGACAGCACCCCAGACGCCGGGCGAATCCATGTCTTCCAAGATATCGGCCGAACCGCCACCCCAGGTGGTGCTCATATGGGTGAACGCCAGGCGATGCTTGGGTAGGAAGGCCTTCCCGCGGTACTGCAGGCCCGGGCAGCGTCGTTCCATCTGAGCGGCGTCAAGGTTGGAGGCGTAGGCGAAATAATACCGGCTCATTTGGTAGGAAGGTATACTTTGCCCTAAACCACGCGGGAGGCAAGAGGGGACGGCGCGGCGCAGCCACGAACCTAGCCCGCTGCATCGGGTAGGGTTGGCACTGCGTGCCAACCTAGCCTGTCTTTCGATTCGCCTAGGTCAGCACGCAGTGCTGACCCTACCTCTCGTCGAGCCAACCGGACCGCTTTGTTCTCTAGAACTTCTTCGCCAAGCCAACGTAGACCGACCGGGGTTGGGCGCCGTAGCCCAGCGCCGCGGGCGGGGCGGTTTCGCCGCCGATGTTTTCGAGGCGGAGGGTCAGGTCCGTCGAGTCGTCCCAAGCGAAGCGTGCCCAGCCGCGCCAGACCAACGCGTTGGGTAGGTCGACGCGCTGGAAGTTGTCCCAGTCGAAGTCCACGCGGCCCTGCAGCAGCGTGACGCCGGCCCCGAAGCTCCAGCGTTCGGTGGGCGTGAGCTCCGCGCCGGCGGACAGGGTGAAGGTGGGACGGCGGAGCAGCGCTTCGCCGGCGGCGATCACGCCGAGGTAATCGGTCAAGGCCTTGGTCTGCAAAGACGTCGCGGCCCCGAAGAGGCGGACGCCTTTGGTCGGACGAGCTTCGACGCCGAGTTCGACTCCGCGGGTACGGGCCTTGGCGATGTTGAAGGTTTTATAATTATCGTTCGGGTCGTAGTCGATCAGGTCGGTCAGGTTGTTTTCGAACGCGACGAGGGTCCAGCTCGGGCCACGTGGGTCGGCGTTGTTGCAACGCAGGCCAGCCTCGAAGGCGCGGTTGGCTTCGGGGCGCAGGCGCAAGTTCTGCGACGTGCCGTAAGCGAGGTCGTTGGCCGAGGGGGCGCGGTAAGCGGTGGCGGCCTTGAGGTGCGCGGCGATTCCTTGGGCGAAGGCATGCGCCCACGTCAATTCACCCGTCGTCTTGCCCGCGAAGTCGCTGAAGTCATCGCGGCGTAGGCCCACCTTGAAGCGGTCGGCGCTCGTGGGTTTCCAGTCGGCATGCGCCCACAGGCCGAACGATTCGATCGTATTCACCCACGGGGTCGCATAGGCGAGCTGGTCGAAGGCGTTGCGTTCGTAGGTGGCTCCGAGGCCGAAGGAAAGGTCCGTGCGGGCTTTCCAATCCGCGTAGGCCGTGAGTTCGTCCGTCGCTAGGCGGTAGCTTTGCAGGTCGCCGCCGGTGAAGCTGCGGACGTGCGTGCCGCCATGCGACCAGAACGCGGTCGCCGTGGTGATCGGGTCGACATAACGCAGGCCGGGGGAGACCAACCAGCCGCTGTCCTTCTGCCAATCGACGAGGCTGGGGGCGGTCGCGGAGCCCGGGAGTCCGCCCCGTCCGCGATCCGCGGAACCGATGAGGTCGGCGGTGAGTTGCGGTGTGAGTTTCCAGGCCGACTTCACCAAGGCCGTGGATGCATCGCGTCCGCCGTTGGCGCGCCAGCCGTCGTCATGCGACGACGTGAAGGCGAGGGCGGTGCCCTGCGTCGCGGGTTGGCCGGCGCGGGCGTTGTTCGTCGCAAAGGCGTAGCCGAGCGAGGCGCGGCCATAGGAGCCCGTTTCCGCTTCGAGCGAAGAACCGCTGCGATGGGTGAGCGGGTCCTGTAGGCGGAGGTCAATCACGCCACCCAAGGAGTTCGCACCGTAGAGGGACGACGAGGCCCCGCGCTGGATTTCCACCGAGGACAATCCGAAGAGCCGGTAGCGTCCGAGTTCATAGCTACCCGAGAAGCCGGCGGGCAGGCGGCGACCGTCGAGCAGCACCGCGGTATGGGCGGAGTTGGTGCCACGGATGAAGAGGGAGGACTGCGAGCCTTCACCGCCCTGTTCGGAGGCAAAGACACCCGGGGTCGTGCTTAAGAGCGAGGTCAGCGAGCGGTAGCCGGACTCACCTGCCTGGGCCGCGTCAATCTTGGAGACGGAAGGTGACGCTTCGGCAACAGGGGCGGGTTGCCGAGTTTCGACCACGACGGTCTCCGGCAACTGGACGGCTACTTGGGCGAGTAGCAGGGCAGGAAGGGTCAAAATCATGACGCCATACATCCCCACGCTCCGTGCGAGGGCAAGTCCCTTCCTTGTGCGAAAGGGCTGGAGAAAACTTCGGGATGTGTCATACCTCATGTTTAGATGGGCTCCGAAACCGTGAACGAACCTGACCTTGGCGCTGTCCGCCAGTTCTCCATCTTCGTGGAAAACAAGGTCGGCCGTCTCCACGAACTCGTCGAATCCCTCGGCCAAGCCGAGGTTCATATCATGGCGCTGTGCCTCGTGGATACGACCGACTCGACGATCATCCGCATCGTGGTCGACTACCCCGAGCGGGCGGAGGAGGTCCTCAACGCCCACCATTTCGCGCACGATGCCGTCCCGGTGGTCGCGATCGAATTGCAGTCCGAGGCCCAGCTCAAGGACGTCACGGGCATTTTGCTGAAGGCGGAGATCAACATCCATTACGTCTATCCTTTCCTGTTCCGTCCCAACGGCCGCTACGGTCTGGTCGTCCGCACCGAAGCCCAGGAACTCGCCGCCTCCGTCCTCCAGCAGCACGGGATCACAGTCCTCGGTCGGAACGATATCGCGAGGTAAGTCGGCTCACACGGTGTGTGAGCCTGGCTGATTGGCTGGATGGGTGAGGGTCAGCACTGCGTGCTGACCTAGGTGAATCGAAAGACAGGCTAGGTTGGCACGCAGTGCCAACCCTACCCAATGCAGTGGGGTAGGGCGTGGCTTCGTCGCGCCCTCTGTTCGTCGCCCCGGTTGCCGGTCCCCCTTTTCAGCGTCCGCTCAGCCCTCTGAACCCTCGTTCACCTTTGCACTTTTGCACCGGCCTCCGGCCGATTTGCACCTTTGCACGATTACCATGCTTCCCCCACCCATCACTGACTCCTCTCCCTGAGACATCCTGCTTATGCTCACGGGCTTGCGGTCGTGGCGGGCACCGCCTGACTTGGCTCATGATTCTACTCAACTCTCACTCCGCCCACGGTGCTCTTGCTAAGCGTACGCCTTTGCGTACGCTTATATCCATGGCTCACGTTTCCGCCACTAAGGCCCGCGCTCAGCTCTACCGGCTGATCGATGCCGCTGCCCACGAGCCTGTCCACATCACAGGTAAGCGCGGCAACGCGGTGCTCATCTCCGAGGCCGATTGGCGCAGCCTGCAGGAAACCCTGCACCTCTCTTCCATCCCGGGGATGAAGGCGTCGCTCAAGAAGGGCCGCGCCGAATCCGTGGTCAAGTGCAAGCGGAAGCTGCCCTGGTGAGCTGGGAGATCGTCTACACCCGCCAGGCCTGTAAGGATGCCAAGCGGATTGCCCGCGCTGGCTTACGTGACAAGGTCGAAGCCCTGACGGCAATCTTGGCGGCTAACCCCTTTCGCAACCCGCCGCCTTACGAAAGCCTCGTGGGTGATCTTAAGGGTCTCCATTCACGTCGCATCAATATCGCGCATCGCTTGGTCTATGAAGTCCTCAAGCAACGTAAGGCCGTTAAAGTCCTACGTCTCTGGACGCATTATGGGGAATGAAGGGTTGGCGGTGGAGGAATCGTGGATTGGTCGGATGGTGCCGCGAGGTCCGAGGGTAGGGGCGCGACTACGTCCCGTCTTTTTCCTGCCTCGAGGTAGGGTCAGCACTGCGTGCTGACCTAGGGGAATCGAAAGACAGGCTAGGTTGGCACGCAGTGCCAACCCTACCCAATGCAGTGGGGTAGGGCGTGGCTTCGTCGCGATCCGTCCCCCTCTTTATCTGTCCTCCGAACTCTACTAGGACAGCACGTGGTGCTGTCCCTACCTCCTACTTCGTCGGCAACTGGTCGACGTCGACGGAGGGCGGGGTCTTGCTTTCGGGGATCTGGAGGACGACGCCGCGCTTGCCCTTGGGCTCGCCGTAGCCGCCGGTGCTGAGGACGACGCCGTTGCCTTCGACGTAGTGGTCGAAGTCGCTGCGGCCGAGTTCGGCGGTGGCGCTGGACTTGGCTTCGCGGAGTTGGATCCACTTGCCTTCGGTATTGCGGATCCAGACGTTGGCATAGTGGCAGACGCGTTTCTGTTGGCCCGAGGAGCCGGCCCAATCCTCCACGAAGGAGTAGAGGCCATCGAGCTTGGCCTTGGTGTTCGGGCGGCGGAACGAGGTCAGGAACTTCCACTGGCCATCGTCAAGGCGCACATAAGTCGAAAAGATCGCGCCCGTGCCGTCCGGCTTCACGCCGAGGAGGAAGGCGTAGGTTTCATTGTCCTTCCAAGGGTATTCCAAGTGGCTGTGGCCACCGGAGCCTTCATGGTCAAACGCGTAGGCTTTCACGTCGTCGCCCTTGGCGAGCATGCGCACGATGGCATTCTTCAGTTCCTCGGGGTCTTGGTTGGCGTTCTTGACGTTGTTCTTCACGTACCCGTTGTCCCAGAGGGAGTAGATGAACCAACGGTCATCGGGGTTCGTGCCGAGCGCCCGGCGCTGGAAACCGAAGTAGCCTTGGCCAAAGCCGAGGACGCAATTGTAGGTCGCCGCTGGGCCAGGAGCCGACTTGGCTTCGGCATAGGCCCAGAGAGCCGTTTCGCCCTTGGGCACCGGGTAGCCATAGTGCACCGACTGGGCGTTGCCATTGGGGAGTGCCCAGAGGTTGGCGTTCGTGCCTTTGCGGATGACCAGCCCATTGACGGTCACCGGGGCATCGCCATCGGCCTTGCTCGCGATCGCAATCAGGTAGGTGCCGGCCTTCGGGAAATTGAGCGAGAAGTCCGTCGATTGGGTGACCTTGCCGGTGCCAGTCAGGGCTAGGTCGATGACCGTGGAACGCGTTCGCACGTCTTCAAGATTGTCGGTCGCAGTGAACTGCAGCGTGCGCTTGGCGCCCGTGGCCAAGGTGTAGCGGGCGGCGAAGGAGACTTCGCCGGCCTTTTCGACGACGACGGGGACGAGCAGTATGCCGTCGGCCTTGAAGGTGGCGGCACCCAGGCCACCGCGGTCGCCGATGGTTACTTCCTTGTTGTGGGCGTAGGCGGTCTTGAAGTGCACCGCCGGCGTCGCGCTGGCCTTCGCGCCGAAACGGAAGCCGTGGACGACGACGTTGCCTTTGCGTTCGCTGGCTTCCAGCGAGAGGGCGGTCGGGGTGTTTGCGACGACGCGGGCGTTGCCGAGTTCGACCCACTGAGGCTGGCCGGTGCCTTGGACCTCGCCGCCGACGGCCTTGTTGGCGAAGCGACCATTTAATTTCACTTTACCGTCCTTTGGGAGGGTGACCTGCACCGCCACCGTGGTCTCGCCATCGGCGGCGAAGGTGAACGTGGCCATGAGGCCTTTGTCGCCGTTGAATTTGGCGATGCGCTTGCCATCGACCTCTTCGAAGCGCGCCCCGAAGCGCGTCGGGCCAGCGGAATCGAGGCCAACATCATTGGCTGCCAAGGTAGCGACGAGACAGGGCAGGGCGGCGAGTAACTTGAGGAAACGCATAGGGGATGACCCAAGTTGGATGCTCCCTTCACCGCAGCCAACCTTCTTAATCGATAGATTTGGGGCGTTTGGCCTTACCAGCTGTCCGCCAACTTCGAGATCACCGTGTTTTCACCGACGTGTTTGATGGGGCTGGCGGTGCTTCCGTAGATTTTCCCGCCGCAGGCCTTCCGCCAGCGGTGACAAAAAGAGAGGTCCTCCGAAAGTTCCCGGTCACCTAGGTCGATCTTGTTGAAGGGCATGATGAAGCCGGCGAGCTTGTCGGCGAAGGGGTAACGTTTGTACCGCTGGGTATCGACGATCTCGGGACAGCCTTCGATCATCTTCGCCACCGCGGCGCGAGAGATGAGCAGCACGCCCGCGCCCAAGCCGGATACTTCGACGAAGGCCTCCTTGCTCGGCGTGCCCACGGGGGTGCCGATGAAGTCGCAGGCTTGCGCATAGGCTTGTTCGAAGGGCTGGTCGCCCTTGGCGTGCAGCTTGCGGAGGTCGACCGTCCGGCGCGGATAGATCGCCCCGACGACATCCTGTTTCAGCGCCAGCATGTCGAAGATGAGTTTGGACTCAAAGCCCATGTCGCTGTCCAGGAACAGCAGGTGCGAACAGTCCGTGCGGTTGAAATAGAACCGGGAGATCAGGTAGTTGCGCGCGGTGACGACGTCGGCGTAGTCGATCGTGGAGAAGCAGAGGGCGACGCGGTGCTTCGGCGCCTCGCTAGTGAGGCCGAAGAGGCTTTCGACATATGCGCCTGCATAGCTCGAGCGGTAGGCGGGCGTCGCGATGCAGACCTTGGTCAACGGGGCATTGTTTGTGAACAGGGTGCCGGT
>DBCN01000159.1:0-5563 GCA_002293065.1 Opitutia bacterium UBA957 | reverse complement strand
CCTCTTCATCTTTCCTTAAGGCAAAAGTAACAGTAGCGGGCTTCACTCCACGTGGGTTTGCGGCCATTGTATCTTCACGGGCAGCGCACAGGGCTCCCGTCAAACCCCACCCCATACACGAATGATCAACACCCGTCTGATCGGAATGTGTGCCCTCGTCGCCGCGGCCTCCTTGGTCGTGGCCGACGATGCGCACCCCCACCCGGACCGTTCGGCGCAGCAGCCCGCGCTGCGCCCACGGCCCGTCCTGCGTCCGTCCATCCCGAAGGTGAATCCGGCCAAGCCGCTCCTCGGCGATCCGCTTGCGGGTCTGACCTCGGAGCAGCTGCAGCTCTTCGCCGAAGGTAAGGCCGACTTCGAAAAGACCGAAGACGTGGAAGGCGGCCTTGGGCCGATCTTCAATGAGAGTTCGTGCGTCGCTTGCCATGGCAGCGGCGCCATCGGCGGCGGAAGCGCCCGCAATGTCACGCGCTTCGGTCTGACCAAGCACGGCAAATTCGATGCGCTGGAGTCGCTTGGTGGTTCCTTGCTGCAGGATCAGGCGATCTTGCCGGCCGCCACGGAAATCGTGCCGCCGGAGGCCAATACCATCGTGCATCGCAACTCGACCCCGCTCTTCGGTTTGGGGTTGATTGATGCGATCCCGGATGCGGCCATCCTGCGCAATGTCCGCAAGCAGCCCATCGATGGCGTGACGGGCAAGGCGGTCGTGACGACCGATATCGTCAGCGGCAAGGCCCGCGTGGGTCGCTTCGGTTGGAAGGCTCAGCAGACGAGCGTCTTGGCCTTCGCCGCCGATGCCTACGCCAATGAGATGGGCGTGACGAACCGTTACTTCCCCGCGGAGAACGCGCCGAATGGCGATGCGGCGAAGCTGGCGAAGTCCGACTTCATCCTCGATCCGGAAGATGCGCCGGCGACGGGTTTGGCGGACTTCGAGAAGGTCGCGAACTTCATGAAGTTCCTGGCCCCGCCGCCGGGGGTTAAACTGACGCCGACCGCATCCGCCGGCCAGCAGCTCTTCATGGTCGCCGGCTGCGCCGTCTGCCACGTCCCGAGCATGATGACCGCCCCGAGCAAAGACCCGGCCTTCGACCGCAAGGAAGTCCGTCTCTATTCAGATCTCCTCCTGCACGACATGGGTTCGCTCGGCGACGGGATCGTCCAGTCACCGGCCGGTGCGCGGGAAATGCGGACCTCGCCGCTGTGGGGCCTGCGTTACAGCGCGCCCTACCTGCATGACGGTCGCGCTACTACCGTCGAAGCAGCCATCCTGGCGCACGACGGGGAAGCGAAGGTCTCGCGTGAGCGTTACCTCAAGCTCACCCCCGCCCAGAAGAAGCAGCTCTCCGAGTTCCTGCTCTCGATCTGAGGGCAGGGCGGGACTACATTCCGATCTCACGCAAACCAGGGCGGCCTTCGGGCCGCCCCGGTTGTTATTAAGGATAGCACCACGTGCTGACCTTAATAAGCGGGCTTTTGCTGAGCAAAAGTCTGACGACATCTATCTGTAGCAGTTGGGAGTGGGAATGCCTGTACCGCACCGTGCTCCTGATTCACGGGGCAAGGTCTTCACGGGCGGTATGGGAATTCGAAGAAAACCTCCCAGACTGTATGGCTTGACCATAGGGAGCTCTCAATTAACTTTGGATTTCTGGGTCGACGACTGCGTAGCGGGAGTCGGCCCTTCATTTTCGCCGATAATCACGATTCCGTGCCCATCGCTTTGGCCCTTTTCGTTTCGTAGTAACTTTCGCTCGATGATCCGAAAGTCGTCTTTGGGCGATTTTCCGATGAGATGGCGTCCGATCGGGCCCACGACCAAGTCGGCCAATTGTAATCCAGCTAAATTCTCTCTTTTGCTGCGGAGTTGCAGGTTAATCTTGCTTGCCCAGTTGGGGGCGCTGAATTGGGTCGCACCTTGTTGGGTCAGGAACTGTTCCCACGCTGTGATAAGTTGGTTGTCCAGCTGGTTGCCGCGTCTTTCTGCGATGATTACGCCTTGGCTTTTCGATGCCGTAATCTCGTTCGCGAAAAGCCCTGACAGCACGCTCAAAGACCGCAGGTAAGCATCCGTTTTTATAGGATTAAGGCTGTGAGTATGGGGGCTCTTCCGGATTGCGCAGGCCGTAATCATAAATTGAGACTCGGCCATGAATTGATTGATGCGTGCGTAAAACTCATTTCGGAATTCCGATTCCTGGAGACGTTCGAACCCCCTCCGATTTCTGGTGATGTCCGAGGTGTGTAGGATGATTTGAGAATTGCCGAACAGCTCTCGTTTCAGGGCGTCCAATTTCTGTTGCATTTCGTGCTCGGCTTGCGGCGATTCCAGGATGACGCCTCCGAGCACGAAAATCGGATAATCACGATCAATCACCTGGAGGTTGTGGTCGCCCGATTCGTCTAGATACATGACCTTCATCCGAGAGTTTCTCGGTGTAAGAGGTAGGTCCGTCGAATGTCCCTATCCCTTGAGAGGTTTGCTTGAGGTGAGTGTGGGCTGGTTTCCCCACTGCCGCCCCCTCTGAATCACCGATTCAACCAATCAACTCCTCCGCCGACCTTCATCACTGTCGTCCCCTTCTTCAGCCCTGGATAAGTTTCCCCCAGCGTCTTCGGATCGAAATTCAGTTCCACGGTCAATTCCATCTTGGCTGGGTCGAAACGATAGGCGCAGCCTGGAATCATGCGGCTCCGTTGTTCCGAGCCGGCGTCGTCGTTGAAGGTTTTCCATTTGGTCTGCCAGTCAGCCAAGGCCATCGGCGTTTGCTTCTCGAAGGCGAAGAGTTGGTCGGCCGCGGAACCGCCGTAGAGGTTGCCGTCGAGTTGCCGTCCGGCGCACCGGAATTGGTCCGGGGCGGTCAACTTCAGACGTAGGCCATTTCCTCCGATCATGAGGTTCTGCTGGATGGCGCAGCGTTCCGCGCTCCAGTTGCCCGTCCGCTTGCGTTCAAGCGAGAACTCCACGTCGGCCTGCTTTGAGCCCACGAAGAGGTTGCGGGCAATGGTCACCCCGCCCGCTTCGCGGGTGCGCACGCCGACCGCGTTTTCGATCAGGATATTGCCTTCGACCAGGCACGGCTTGGCCGGCCCGATCTCGAAGTCGATCCCCACGCCTTGTCGGATGACGGTGTTCCCGACGATGCGCGTGTCTTGTCCGCCGCCTTGATCGCACCAGATACCCCACATCACATAATTATCCCGGACGAGGTTGCCCTCGATGACCGCGTGATTGGGGTTGTGCAGTTTGATGCCGGCGCTTTCCCAGCGTTTCTTGCCGGTGAAGCGAAGGCGATTGTTTCGCTCCACGATGTTGCCACGGATGGTGAGGTAAGCGCCATTGTAGCTGGCTGTTCCGGCGGCACCGTTGTCGGCGATGAGGTTGCCTTCGACCAGGTGTCCACGCGCGCCGGTGGCCTTGCCGTTGTCGCCTTTTTCGAGGTCGACCGCCTCGTTGCCTTCATTGCCGAGGTCGAGTCCGATGCTGTTGGCGAAGCGGAGGATATTGTTACGGATCACCCAGTTGCGTCCGGAGCGGGTGCCGACCATGCCGGCGTGTTGCCAAGCGGCATGCTCCTTTTCCCAGAAGTTCGAAGGGTATTGGTTCCCGCAGCGTTCGAAGATGAAGCCCTCGATGGTGATGAAGCCGAGTTGACGTTTATGCGGCGCGAATAACCGGCGCTGGTTGGTAACCTCGACGGCATGACGGCTCGGTTGGTCGTCGGGGAAATGGATACTGAGCGTGCCGTTGTCGTAGCGCCATGTCTTGGGACGTTTGGCATGTGCGGCCGCATTGGGCTCCTGTTCATAGCATTCGTCGTCGACGAAGACCTGACCTAGGTTGAACGACAGTTTCGGGTCGCTGTTCGGGTACTTACGCTCCGCTTCGGGTTGGCCCTCGCGGCCGTAGGGGGTGGAGGACGATGGAATGCGGAAGGGGTTACCCCCATCCACATGACTGCTGTCGGGGAAAAGTGCCTCATCGACCAAGCCCGAGTAGATACCGGGTGCGACCTTCTGCCAGGTTGGCCTCCAGGGCGTGGAACCGCGCACGACCGCGCCATGTTTCTCGGAAGAACGAAAGATGATCGGTGCGCCCTCCTTGCCGCCGCGGGGTGGGGCGATGCGTTCGCGGTAGATGCCTGGCGCCACCAGCACGGTATCTCCGGGTTGGGCCTGTTCGGCCGCCTGTTGGATCGTGCGGAAAGGCTTGGCCGCACTGCCGTCGCCTTGGCCGTCGCCCTTGACGTTCACGTGGATCGTAGCCGCTGTGACGGATAGGCAGCTGGCACAGAAGAGCAGGGCAGGACGGAGCATGGTGGGGACGGCCGCATCTTGTCGTCCCGCCTTTCCCCCGTCACGCCCAAGTTTTATTAGTCATATTTCACACTGCCTAGGCATTCTGCCAAGTGCATCTCCCTGCCTCCTCCGTCCTCCGTAATCTGTACTCTGTAATCCGTACTCAGTACTCCGTGCTCATCCCCTAGCATTTCCCCTCATCTCATTCCGCTTGTCACACTCGCCCCCCTGTTTACTTTTCCGTTAGGTGTGTAGGCGGCTAAGACCCGCCGAGATTCCTCTTAGGGGGGCGCGTCAGCGCCCCCTTCTTCTTTGAGGAGAATGGAAACGCCGCGTTCCTCGAAGAGCCCCTCGCATCGCTTGAGCATGTTCTTGGTTTCAGCTTGTCCGAAGTAGCCGTTCGGTTCGAGGGTTTGCTTGGTGAGATAGGCTAAAAGGTCGCAGAGCTGGAGCATGGGGCTTTGCCTTGAGTCGCGCCCGAATGGCTCGTCGATGAGTAGGCTGCCCAGTTCCATCTGGGCGCGGATTTGGCTGAGCCATCCTGCTGAAGGCGCGGTACGATGGTCGTCGCAGACGATGGCAAGTCCGTGGGCTGAGCAGAAGCGGTGTCCTTCGCTGGCCGTGATATGTCGTGACGTTGCCTTAAGAAGGGCCAGCCAGGCGGCCTGGGGGATGTCTTGCCTCAGCTCTCCTTTGGTCGCGACGACCCGGAGCGGAGTCAGCCGCTTCTCCCTTCGGATCATTTCGACGGCATGCAAGGCCGCTTGGACGCGTTGGTATCTTTGGGCGCCATGGAGCGTTTCGCTCCTCCCGAGCATTTCGCTGGCGTGGATTTCAGCCTGCAGTGGGAAACCGTACTGTTTGGCGAGCCGCTGGCGCATCCTGGCGATGGCGGACTGGGCTTCGTGCCAGTCGGCGTGGTGCACCAGCAGGCCGCTCAAAGTAAAAGTACGTGTCTGCGAACCGGCTCGGCCGGTGTCACCGCTTTCATCGACGTAGAGCAGATGCATGCCAGAAAAAGACACCCGTCCTCCGGCCTAATCAAAACAGGGTATCTGATGGATTTGCTGAGGCATTTGTTGCCTTTGCAACCTTCCGAGGGCTTGGCTTGACCACCGCCCCACCTCTCCCCATTACTTCCATTCCCCTGAACTAACAGAGGACCTGGAGAGGTGGCTGAGTGGCCGAAAGCGCCCGTTTGCTAAATGGGTATACCCCAAAAGGGTATCGTGGGTTCGAATCCCATCCTCTCCGCCACTTT